>JAJYGY010000369.1 GCA_021790555.1 bacterium | reverse complement strand
AAAGAAGGGTTATTGTAGTATTTATACAACATCCTTTCTTCGGGGGTTGAGCCATGTCGCAGGTCGGCCAGGCACAATTTGGTCCATTGTTGGAGCGGATGCGTCTTGATAGAAAGATGTCCTTGAGGCAATTCTGCGCCGCTTCCGCCAGCGATCCGGCCAATATCAGCCGGATGGAGAGGGGGTTGATGCCTCCTCCCAAGAGCCGTGAAATCCTGGAGCGTTACGCCAAGGCGTTGGGGTTGGCGGATGGAAGCGACGAATGGCTGACCTTCTTTGATTTGGCCGCGGTGGACCAGGGGATGGTTCCAAAGGATATTTTGGACGACCAGGAATTGGCCAAGGCTCTTCCCGCCTTTTTTCGGACCCTGCGCGGACAGAAGCCCTCGACGGATGAGTTGCGCAAAGTGGCAGAAAAAATCCGCAGAGGGCGCTGATGAAAGGCTGCCCGGAACACTTCAAGGCTCCCTTTATCACCCGTGAAAAAGCGTGGTCGGAAGCGGAAAAAGTCAGAAAAGGCTTCTGGCCTGAGGGGTGTGTTCCCGTGGATGTGGAAAGTGTGGTGTATCGGCTTGGTTTGAAGTTGGAACCCATCCACGAGCTGAAGCAGGCGGGTGATATCGACGCCCTGTTGAGGGGGGACGGAACAACGATTATCGTGGACGCGGACGAATACATGGATGCGCGCATGGAGAATCGTATCCGCTATTCCATCGCGCACGAACTGGGGCATTTTGTTCTTCATCGAGACATTTATCCCGAGCCCTTCGAAACGTTGGGCGAATGGGTGGACTTCACCGAACGGCTTCCCAAGGATCAATGGAATTTTATCGAACAGCACGCCTATGAATTCGCGGGAAGGCTGTTGGTGCCGCGGGAGGACCTTGAAGCCGCCCTGGGGGAAGTCGTCGGAATGGCGGAAAGCCGGGGCTTTCAGGACTGGGACCAATCCGGCGATACGGCAAAAGATTATCTGGCTTCCCGGATATGCCGTGGATTCGGGGTTTCCGGTGAAGTGATCGCCAAGCGCCTGACCCGCGAAGGCCTGTGGCCGCCTAGAAGGTGATAAAGGTACCATGATCCACAGCCTCAACCTGAATTCCACGCAGGACCTTGTTTTCCGGGCTTCCAGCCTCGACCCGGGGAAGGTGCAGCGGGCTTCGGCCCTGCTCTGCTACCCCGGCGGCAAGGGAAGCAACGTGGCCCGCACCGCGGCCCTGCTGGGCGGCCGAGCCCGCCTGGTGGCCCTGGCCGCGCGCCAGGACCTGGCCGGGACGCGGGCCTTCTTCGCCCGTCAGGGGCTGGCCGCGGTGCTGGTGCCCGTGCCGGGGAAGGCCCGCCCCTGCGTCATCGTGCACGACGCCCGGCGCGACCTGGAAACCGTGCTCAACAGCCCCTCCACGGTGCGCCCGGGCGCCGCCCACCTGGCCACGCTCACCCGGCGCCTGCTGGAAAGGCTGAAGCCCGGGGACCTGGTCACCCTTTCGGGCACCCTGCCGGCCAGCCTTCCCCCGGATTCCTTCGCCTCCCTCATCCGCCGGGTCCGCGCCAGGGGGGGCCTGGCCATCCTGGATTCCAGCGGCCCCTTCCTGCGCCTGGGCCTGAAGGCCGGGCCCTTCCTGGTGAAGCCCAACCTGGAGGAACTGGAGGAGCTTTCCGGCCGGCGCCTGCGCTCCGCGGCCGCCTTGAAGGCCGCCGCGCGGGGCCTGGCGCGCAGGGGCGCCCGCTTCGTCTGCGTCAGCCTGGGGGGGCGCGGGGCGCTGCTGGCGGGCAGGGACAGCCTCTTTCACGTGCCCGCCCTGCGGCCCGGACCGGGGCCGCACTCGCCCATCGGATGTGGCGACGCCTTCGTGGGCGGCCTGGCCTACGGGCTGTCGCGCGGCGAGGGGCTGACAGGGGCCCTGCGCTGGGCCACGGCCAGCGGCTGGGCCAACCTTCACCATTTCGGCGCCGCCTTCATGGCCGCGTCCGAGGTGCGGGAGGCGGTGGGAAGGGTGGAGATAAGGAAGGCCTAGGGCCGGGAACGGGGGAGGCAGGGTTTCCAAGGGGACCGCACGCATGCGTCGTTGGATTCTTATCGCGATGGCCCTGGCCGGGGCCTGCCGCCCGGCCTGGGCCGGGGTGGGCGCCGACACGGCGCCTTTCCTGCTCATCCCCCCGGACGCGCGCGCCGCGGCCATGGGGGGATGCGGGGCCGCCGGGTCGGAGGGGGCGGCCGGCCTCAATTACAATCCGGCCTCCCTGGCGGAAGGGTCCCGGGCGGACCTCGGCGCCACGCGCCTGGACTGGATCGAGGGCTCCCAGCTGACCAGCCTGGGCCTGGCCCTGCCGGCCGGCCCGGGAAGGCCGGGCCTGGGTTTTTCCCTGGTCAGCTTCGGCAGCGGCCCCATCCCCCTGACCCTTGAAACGCCCGACGGCAACTTCGACCCCTCCTCCTCCGGCACCTTCAGCACCGACGAGACCGCCCTGCGCCTGGGGGCCGGCTGCCCCCTGCCCCTGGGCGCCGGCCGCCGCCTGGACCTGGGGGCCTCGCTGCTGGTGCTGCGGCAGGACCTGGCCGGCCAGACCCAGGGCGGGGCCGGGGCGGACCTGGGCCTGCGCTACCAGGACCCTCTGGGCTACATCCGCGCCGGGGCGGCCCTGCAGAACCTGGGGCCCGGGGTGAACGGGGACGGCCTGCCGGGCCTGGCCCGGGCCGGGATCCAGGTGCTGGCCGACGCGCTTTCCAAAAAGGACCTGGCCCTGGACGCCGACCTGCTGTGGCCCCTGGGCCAGGCCCCCAGGGGGGCCTGGGCGCCGAG
>JAJYGY010000269.1 GCA_021790555.1 bacterium | reverse complement strand
CTTGGCAGGGCGCCCGAAAGCCGTTTTTTTTCAGGCTTTTTTGATCTTGGTCCATTTCAGGATCTCGCCCACCGTGTAAAGGGACCCGGCCACCACCAGGCTTCCCTCCGGGCCGCACCAGCGCCGGCCGGCCTGGAAGGCTTCTGCCAGGGTGGCGAATCGGCCGGTTTCCTGGCCCCGCGATTTCAAATGGCGCTCCAGGGTGGCGGCGGACAGGGCCCTCGGGTCGGCCGGCGCGGAGACGAAAAAGCGGTCCACCCTGCCCAGGAAAGGTTCGACGATTCCCTTCCAGTCCTTGTCCTTGAGGATTCCCAGTACCATGCCGGTCCTGCCATGGCACAAGGAAGCCAGGGAACCCGCCAGGGCCTTGGCGCCGGCGGGGTTGTGGGCCCCGTCCAGCAGCACCAAGGGCCGGCGGCCCAGCACCTGCAGCCTGCCCGGCCATTCAACCCTTGCCAGGCCCTGCCGCAAGGCCTTTTCCCCCACCTTCAGGCCGCCGCGGCGCAGCATTTGGATGGCCCCCAGCACGCAGGCCAGGTTGGCGTGCTGGTGGCCTCCCAGAAGGGGCAGGGCCAGGCGCCGGCGTTTCCCCAGGAAGCGGAATTCCAGCTCGCGCCCGGCGCCGGGGCGCTGGGCGAGCTCGCGGCCCTGGAAGTCCCGGCCGGCCCGCAGGCCCAGGAATCCGGCCCGGTCCCGGCGGGCCCGCCCCTGGGCCGCCTGCCATTCCCGGCGGATGACCCGCGCGGCGGCGCCTTCGGCCGCGGTCACCAGGGGACTGAAGGGCTTGGCGATGCCGGCCTTTTCCCAGGCGATGCGCTCCACCGTGCCGCCCAGCACCTGGGTGTGGTCCAGGCTGATGTTGGTGATGACGCAGGCCAGCGGCCTGGGCAGCACGTTGGTGGCGTCGAAGCGCCCGCCCAGGCCCGTCTCCAGCACCACCACCTGGACCCCTTCCCGGGCGAAATGCAGGAAGGCCAGGGCCGTGGCCGCCTCGAAGAACGTGGGCGAGCCGCAGGGCATGGTCCGCATCCGCACCACGGCCGGCCAGAGCAGGGTGAACAGCCGGGCGAATTCCCCGGGCGGGATGGCCCGGCCCGCCACGCGGAAACGCTCGCGCAGGTCCACCAGGTGGGGCGAGGTGTAGAGCCCGCAGCGCAGGCCCTCGGCGCGCAGCACCGAGTCGAGCATGGCGCACACCGAGCCCTTGCCGTTGGTGCCGGCCACGTGGACGGCCGGCAGGCCGGCCTGGGGGTCGCCCAGCAGGCCCAGCAGGACGCGGATGCGCTCCAGCCCCGGCCGGATGCCGAAGCGGTTGAGGGAGTTGAGTTTTCTGAGGGAGCTGGCGTAGTTCAAGGAAACCCGGGAAAAGCCCGCTAGATGTTCATCTTCTTGAAAAGGGACTCCGGGATCATCCGGATGGCCAGCATGATCCAGCGCCAGAAGCCGGGAAGGTAGACCACGTCTCCGCGCCCGTCCAGGGCCCGCACCATGCCCCGGGCCACCTTGCCCGGCTTGACGAAGAGGAAGTTCTTGGGGAGGTCCGCGGTCATGGGGGTGTCCACGAAGCCCACCAGGTAGGTCAGCACCCGCGCGCCCGAGGGGGCCAGGCGGTTGCGCAGGCCGCTCAGGTAGGCGTTGAGGCCTGCCTTGGCCGACCCGTAGAGGTAGTTGCGCCGGCGGCCCCGCAGGCCCGCCACTGAAGAGATCACCGCAAGGGCGCCCGACCGGCGCTCCTCGAAATAGCCGGCGGCGGGGGTGGCCAGAGACACCACACTGAGGAAGTTGGTGTTGATCAGCTCCAGCGATTCGCGCACGTCCTTCTGGGCCCGCTCCTGGTCGCCCAGCTCCCCGTGGGCGATGAGCAGCAGGTCCAGGCCCCCCAGCAGCCGGACGGCGCGGTGGAAGGCGTCGGCGTGGCGCCTGAAGTCCGCGGCGTCCACCACCAGGGTCTCCACCCGGCCGGCCCCGCGGATCTTCAGGTCCGCCGCCACGGCCTTCAGCTTGGCCGGGTTCCTTCCTGCCAGCACCAGCTCCATGCCGCGCCCGGCCAGTATCCTGCAGACCTCCTGGGCGATCGCCGACGTCGCCCCCATCACCATCGCCTTTTTCACGGGATTCCTCTCAAAGTGGTTGGGTGAGCCGTGTCGAAGGGCTAGGCCCTTCCCTCCGCCACCCTCCTCCAGAAGCTGGACGAGAATTTCGGGTCGATCCAGCGCCGGAACTTCTCCCACTGGGGGAAGAAGGCGCGGAAGTCGCTGGCCGACATGCGGGCGTCCTTGCCCGGATACACGCTGCCGCCGGCGTCGCGCACGATGGCGTCCAGCCGCTCCAGCAGGGCCAGGGTGTCCGGGCCGTCCATGGGGAAATCCATGGCCAGGGTGATGCCGCGCTGGTTCATGAAGCTCATCAGGCCCTCGGGCTTCATGGCGCCGCAGGTCTTCAGCACCGAGACCGGCGATCCCTTGCCGGACCGGGCCACGGCCTGAAGCAGCAGCCGGATGGTCCTCTCCCCGTCCTTCCAGGGGGCCAGGCACTGCCACTGCAGGAAGCCCCGCCGGCCGTAGGCCCGGTTCCAGTCCAGGATGCCGTCCAGGGGGTAGAAAAAGGGCTCGTAATGCCCCAGGCCCCGCTTCACCCGGGGCAGCTGTTTGGCCCAGTAGAGCCGGTTGAAGAGGCGGATGGTGAGGGGGTTGAGCAGCCCGCCGGGAGGGTCGAAGGGCACCCGCAGGCGCGGCTCCGGGCTGGGCTCCAGCGGGGCGCCCGGCCCCCCCGGGGCCCAGCGCCCCCGGTTGAAGAGCCCG
>JAJYGY010000040.1 GCA_021790555.1 bacterium | reverse complement strand
GAAATGTTCGTCGCGGGGCCCATCACGCCCCGCCTGCAGCAGGCGGCGCAGGTAACGGGCCAGCAGGTCCACCTCCAGGTTGACCGGATCGCCGGCCTTCCTGGACCCCAGGTTGGTGGCCTGAAGCGTGTGCGGGATCAGGGCCACGCGGAATCGGCCGGCCTCCACCTGGAAGGGGGTTAGCGAGACCCCCTCCACTCCCACGCTGCCCTTTTCCGCGATGAAGGGCATCAGCCCGGCGGGCGCCTCGAAGACCATCTCACAGCCTTCGCCGGCGCCCTCCACCCCGGCCACCTTCCCCACCCCGTCCACGTGCCCGCTGACGAAATGCCCGCCCAGGGCCTCCCCCACCCTGAGGGCCCGCTCCAGGTTGGCCTCCGCGCCGACCCCCAGCGAACCCAGGGTGCTGCGCTTGAGGGTTTCCGGGCTCAAGTCGAAGCACAGGGCCCCGTCCTCGATCTCCGCCAGGGTCAGGCAGCAGCCGTTGACGCTGACACTCTCCCCCAGCGCCCAGTCCGCGCCGCCGGCCTGCAGCTTCAGCCGGGCGCCCGAGGGCGTCGCCCCCAGGCCCAGCACCCGGGCCTTTTGTTGGATGATGCCGGTGAACATGCCTAAAAGGTCCCTGAAATCTTGAAATCCGCGCCCACGCGCTCGACGCGCGCGCCCTTCAGTTCGGCCAGGCCCGCCAGGCCCTTCGGCCCCGGCCCGCCGAAGGCGGCCAGGGCGTCCTGCCCGCCCATCAGGCGGGGGGCCAGGTACAGCACCAGCTCCTGGGCCATCCCCAGACGCAGGAAGGATCCCAGGACCTCCGGGCCGCCCTCCACCATCAGGCGCCGCAGGGGCAGGGTACCCATCCATTTCAGCATTTCCGGCACCAGCTTGTCCAGGGAAGAAGCGCGGAGGTGGTGGATTCTGGCGCCCCGCGCCGTGATCCTGGCCCGGGCCGCGGCGGCCGGCAAGCGGCCCGCCAACAGCCAGGTGCGGCCGGCCCAGGGGTCGCGGAAGACCTTTTCCACGCCCCGGGCGCGGCCGCGGGGGTCCAGGATGAAGCGCCAGGGAAGGAAGGGGGAGGGGCCGTCCGGAAGCAGGCCCGGGTCGTCGCGCAGCAGGGTTCCGGCGCCCACCAGCACGCCGTCGCAGCGCCCGCGCAGGAGGCGCGCGTCCCGGCGCGCCTCCTCGCCGGTGATCCATTTGGAGCGGCCCGAGGCCGTGGCGGCCTTGCCGTCCAGGGTGGCGGCTGCCTTCAGGGTCACCCAGGGCCGGCCCTGCCGGGCGGAAAAAAGGAAGTGGCGGTTGAGGTCCTCGGCTTCGGCCCGCCGGACGCCCAGGCGCGTGGAAAGGCCACGCGCCTTCAGCCAGGCGAGCCCGCCCCGGGCGCGGGGGTTGGGGTCCGGGCAGGCGGCCACGACGCGGCGGATGCCGGCCTGAAGGATGGCCCGGGTGCAGGGAGGGGTGCGGCCCCAGTGGCGGCAGGGTTCCAGGGTGACGAAAAGGTCGGCGCCACGGGCCGCGGGTCCCGCCTGGAGCAGGGCCAGGATCTCGGCGTGGGGCCCGCCGGCGCGGTGGTGGAACCCACGGCCCAGCACCCGTCCGGCCTTGGCCACCACGCAGCCCACCCAGGGGTTGGGATAGGTGGCGAAGCTTCCCCTGCGGGCCTCCCGCAGGGCCAGGTCCATCAGGGCCTCGTCCCCCCTCTTGTCAGCCGCCCCTCCCGCCATGCGCCCTCCCGTCTGGGTTGCCGCCCTCAGGCCTCCAGGACGACCTCCACGTCCACTTCCCCGCCCCCCTCCCGGAGGGGCAGGGTGTCGCCCTCCAGGGTGCGGCCATCCACTTTAATTTTCTTCACCCCTTTGTTCAAGCCCCCAGGATTGCGCACCCGGATGCGGTAGCGGGTCCCCCGGAACAGGCGCGTCACCTCGAACCCGGGCCAGTCGCGCGGGATGCAGGGGTCGATCCTGAGGCCCCGGTAGTCGGGCCGGATGCCCAGGATGCCCTGCGACACGGTGACGAAGGTCCAGGCGGCCGTGCCGGTCAGCCAGGAATTCTTGGCCTCGCCCGAGACCGGCGCGTCCGGCCCGGCGATCATCTGGGCGTAGACGTAGGGCTCGCTGCGGTAGGTCTCGATCTGGGCCTCCTTGGCCGAGGGGCAGATGCTCAGGTAGTACTCCAGCGCGCGTTCGCCCTCCCCCAGCAGGCACCAGGCCAGGTGGATCCAGGTGTTGTTGTGGCAGAAGATGCCGGCGTTCTCCTTCACCCCGGGCGGGTAGCTGGAAACTTCGCCCAGCTCGGGATGGTAGGTGGAGAAAGGCGGCTGCTGCAGCACGATCCCGTTGCGGGTGTAGAGGTGGCGGTGCACGCTCTCAAGGGCCTGGCGGGCCCTGCCGTTGTCCAGGCCGGCCCCCCCCAGCACGCACCAGCCCTGGCTCTCGATGAAGATGCGGCCCTCCCCGCGGGAGCGCGACCCCACCGGATCGCCCTTGGCGTCGAAGGCCCGGGCGTACCATTCGCCGTCCCAGGCCTGCTCCTCCACGACCTTCAGCATGTCGGCGTGGTCGGCGCGCAGGCGCGCCGCGTCCGCGCCGCGCCCCAGGAACTCGTAGAGCCCGGCCATCTCGCGGGCGGCGTAGAGGAACAGCCCGGCGATCATCACCGATTCGGCCTTCGAACCCTTCACGTCGCCGGCCGTCTGGAAGGATTCGTTGGGCTCGGTGCTGAAGCAGTTGAGGTTGAGGCAGTCGTTCCAGTCGGCGTGGCCGATCAGGGGCAGGCCGCGCGGCCCGCGGTGCCCCAGGGTGTAGGCGATGCTGGCCTCCAGGTGCGAAAGCAGGGTGGCCCCGGGCACGGGCCGGTCGGCGAAGCCCACCGGCTCGTCCAGGACGGCCGCGTCGCCGGTCTCCTTGACGTAGGCGGCGGCGCTGAGGACCAGCCAGAGGGGGTCGTCGTTGAAGTCGCCCCCGATCTCGGCGTTGCCCTTCTTGGTCAGGGGCTGGTACTGGTGGAAGCAGGCCCCGTCCGAAAGCTGGGTGGCGGCGATGTCCAGGATCCTCTGGCGGGCCCTCTCCGGCACCAGGTGCACGAAGCCCAGCAGGTCCTGGTTGCTGTCGCGGAAGCCCATGCCCCGGCCGATGCCGGTCTCATACATGCTGGTGGAGCGCGAAAGGTTGAAGGTGGCCATGCACTGGTACTGGTTCCAGGTGTTGAGCATGCGGCGGGCGTGGGCGTCGGGGCAGTCCGCCTGGAAGCGGGACAGCAGCCCGCCCCAGTAGGCCTTCAGGCCGGCGAAGGCGGCGTCCACGGCCCCGGGGGCGCGGTACTTTTCGAGCAGGGCCCGGCCCCGGGCCTTGTTCATGACGAAGGGCGAGTCGAACTTCGGCTCGCCGCCCTGGTCCACGTAGGCCAGCAGGAAGGAGAACTCCTCGCTGGCGCCCGGGGCCAGGTCCACGTCCACCTGGTGCGAACCCACCGGGTTCCAGCCGAAGGCCCGGCTGTTCCTGGCGGCGCCGGCGAAGGGCACGGCGGCCTCGTGCAGGCCGTTGTGCACGCCCACGAAGGCGTCGCGGCTGGTGTCGAACCCGGCCACCTCGCGGGTGCAGGCGAAGAGGGTGTAGTGGCTCCTCCTCTCGCGGTACTCGGTCTTGTGGTAGATGGCCCGCCCGTCCACCTCCACCTCGCCGATGGAGAAGGTGCGCTGGTAGTTGGTCATGTCGTTGAGGGCCTCGAAGAAGCAGAACTCCGCGAAGGAGAACAGCTTCAGCTTCTTGGGCCGGGCGCCCAGGTTGCGCAGGGTGACCTTCCACACCTCCAGGTTCTCCCCGGGCGGCACGAAGAACAGCACCTGCGCCTCCACCCCGTTCTTCTCCGACTTCAGCCGCGTGTAGCCCAGGCCGTGGCGGCATTCGTAGCGGTCCAGGGCCTGCTTCACCGGCTTCCAGCCGGGGTTCCACACCAGGCCCTCGTCGTGGATGTAGAGGGCGCGGCCGTCGTTGTCGTAGGGGATGTTGTTGTATCGGTAGCGCGTCAGGCGCCGCAGCTTGGCGTCGCGCCAGAAGGTGTAGCCCCCGCCCGTGTTGGTGCACAGGCCGAAGAATTCGTCCTGGCCCAGGTAGTTCAGCCAGGGCAGGGGCGTGTCCGGCCGGGTGATGACGTACTCGCGCGCCTCGTCGTCGAAGTGGCCATAGGGATTCATGCTCTCCTCCTGTGGGCGGGATGGGCTCCCGCATGTTTACTCGTTTTACCGAATGGCGACAAAATCGCCTGTCCGGGACGGATTCCGCCCGGTGCCTGCCTTCCGGAACCTATCCGTCCGCGGATTCCCGCTTCCCTTCCAGGCAGGCCCGCATGGCCCGGATGACGGGCACGGAGGCGTCCTTCAGGCGGTAGGCCCGCTGGCGCCGCCGGATCTCCTCCAGCCTGTCCGGGTTTTCCCACAGGCCGCGCACGGTGTCGAACATCCGGCGTCGGTCCGAAACCACCACGCCCAGGCCCTCCCGCTCCACCAGGCCCACGTTGGGCCTCTCCTGGGGCATGGTCTGGAAGTGGTCCAGCACCAGGGGCACGTTCATGGCCACGCCTTCCATGATGGAGGCCGGGCCGGGCTTGGTGATGAGCAGGTCGGAGGCCCGCATCAGCCGGTGCAGCTCCAGGGAGAAGCCGACGGGCACCACCTTGTTTCGGAAGCCCGGGGCCCTGGACTCCAGCTCCTCCTTGAGGGCCTGGTTCTTGCCGCAGCAGGCCACCACCTGCCAGCGGCCGGGCGCGGCCTCGAACTTCTCCACGAAGTGGCGGATCACCGTGCTTCCCCAGCCGCCCATCAGGATCATCACGGTGAAGAGGTCCTGGTCCAGCCCGAAACGGGCCCGGGCCCGGCCGCGCGGCAGGGTCCGCGCGCCGGGCTCGAAGTACTTGGGGTGGATCACCAGGCCGGATTCCAGCAGCCTTTCGCCGGCGCCCCGGGAAAGGGCCTGGTCCGCGGCGCCCCGCGCGCCCACGGCCACGAAACGGGCCCGGCGGCAGGCCAGGGGCGTGAACCACATGTAGGGTTCGGTGTCCAGCAGGTCGGTGGCCAGCAGGGCGAAGGGAACGCCCGTGCCCTCCACCGCCCGCGCGTAGGTGTCGTTGACGAAGGGCATCAGCGAAACCACCAGGTCGGGCCGCTCGGCCTGGACAAAGCGCCGGAAATGGCCGGCCGCCCTGCCCGTGTTGAGGCGCACGGCCAGGCGCGCCAGCACCCGCAGGATGCCCGCCCAGATGATCAGGTTGTGCCGCAGGACGAAGTTGTAGACGTCCTCGCCGCTGGTGCGCAGGTATTTGAGGCCCGGCTCGATGTCCTTCCAGACCTCCTGGTACACGTTGACGACGCGGACGTCCCAGGGCAGCTTCCTCTTTTCAATGGCCGCCTTCAGGCTGTTGGCCGTGCCCCGGTGCCCCCCGCCCGCGTCCGTGATCACCAGGAAGACCTTCTTGCGCTGCCCCGCTTTTTTCATTTCCGTTCCCGTGCCCATTGAAAGGAGTGGAAGGCCGTCCCAAGAACCCCATTTTAGCATCCCGCTTCCGGCGCTGACAAGCCGCCGGGTGTCCCTCATCCCCTCCGCCGCGCCATCCTCTCCTCGAAGCCGGCCACGTCCCCGAAATAGGCCAGGGCCGTGTCCGCCGAGGAGGGATTGGTGTAGATCTCGGCCCTGGGCTCCCGGATGAGGCCGGCGATGGCTTCCGCCACCTCGCGGGGCGACTGCGAGTCCGCCGCGGCCGCGGCCCGCCAGGCGGCCTGGGGCGTGCCGTGGAGCGAACGCAGGGGGAATTCCGTGCGCACGATGCCCGGCATCACCAGCGAGACGTGGATGCCGGGGTGGCTGGCCTTCAGGTCCATGCGCAGGTTGGCGGTGAGGCTGTTGAGCGCGCTTTTGGCGGCGCTGTAGGCCGAGCGGTAGGCCGCCAGGGGCACCCTGCCCAGGAAGGAGGACACGTTGATGAGGTGGCCGCTCCCCTTCTCCTGGAAGTGGGGCACCACGGCCCAGATGCCGTAGAGCGCGGATTTGACGTTGCTGGCCATCATCTCGTCGAAGTCGGCCTCGTCCATCTCCAGGACGGTCCTGCCGATGCCCCGCCCGGCGTTGTTGACCCACACGTCGATGCCGCCGAAGGCCTCCAGGGCCCGCCGCTTCAGGGCCTCCACCTCCTGGCGCCGGGTCACGTCCGTCCGGACGGCCAGGGACCCCCCCCCGCCGCGGGCGGCCAGCTTGTCCAGCTCGTCCTGGCGCCGGGCCGCCAGGACCACGCGGTGGCCCCGGGAGGCCAGCAGCAGACCCAGTTCCGCCCCGATGCCCGCGCTGGCGCCGGTGATGACCACGGTTTTCACGTCCATTGCCTGCCTCCAGACGCCTGGTCCTTCGTTCAGTCGTTTCCGTCGTCCTTGCCGCCGTAGGCCTTCTGCAGGGCTTCCCATTCCCGGCTGGACGACTTTCCGGACCGGAGAGCCTTGCCGCCGGACTTGCCGGCCCCCTTGGTCCCGGACCTGGGCCTGGGCTTGGCAGGGGGTTTCTTTCCGGCGCGGGGGCGGTGGGCGCGCCTCTTCCTTCCCAGGGTCTCGGTGCGGCCCTTCTCCAGGGTCGGCTCCACGCGGTACCAGGCCAGGCCGGCCGCGGCCCTTCCCCACTTCTCGGAATCGGCCCGGACGCGGGCCAGGAACAGGTCGCCCTTTTTCAGGCCCGGCAGGGGAAGGTAGTCCACCAGGGCCGTGTCCAGGCCCGCCCGGCCCTTCAGGGGCAGGGCCTTGCCCCAGGAGACCCGGCAGGAGGCAGGACGGTTGAAGAGCAGCCGCAGGCAGGCCTTGCCGTCACGCATGCCGGCCGAAACCTCGCGCAGCCGCAGGGCCACCAGCGTGGAGCCGGACTTCAGGCTCCACAGGGGCCTGGAGGAGTCCGGGTCCCCGGGCAGGGGGGAGCACAGGCCGGCCAGGCCCCCGGGGTCGGTGAAGTCGCGCAGGGCCGACGGGGCCATGCCGGCGAAGTCCACGCGCCAGACCAGGGGCAGGTCCAGGTCGCGGCGGGCCCAGCGGTTCAGCTGCCAGCGCTGGCCCTCCGAGGCCGGCGGGCCCAGCCAGACCTCGCAGAAGTCCAGCTGGGTGGGGGCCTGCATCCTCTGGAGGGCCCGGCGCAGCGGGTCGAAATCCGGAAGCGGAGGCGGCAGCGGCGCCAGCGCGGGGATTTCCCCGGCCGGGGCCGGGGCGGCGGCCGCCCCTCCGGCATCCGGCGTGGTGGAATCGGCCCCCTGGTCCTGCGGGCCGGGTTCCTGGGCCAGGGCCGAAGGGCTGAGATCCCCGGCCTGGGCCGAGGGGCTGGCGTCCGGGGCCGACGCGGCCGCCGTGGGGCTTTCGGCCTGGGCCGCCGGCTCCCAGGACTGGCCGGCCGGGCACAGCGCCAGGCCCTTCAACTGCCGGAAGGCAAGGCCCTTCATCCAGAAAACCTGGGCGCGCGCCCAGCGTTCAAAATCCCCGGCGTCCCCGGGCAGCGGCCCCCGGTAAAGGATCCAGCCCCCCACCGCCGCGTTGTCCTTCACCGGCCTGCCCCCCCGGTCGGTGGCCTGCCCCAGCTGCTTCAGCAGGAAGTACTGCCATTTCTGCTGCTCCGCCCCGGTCCAAAAGGACTCCGGCCCGGCGTGGAAGGCCAGGTTCCAGGCCGCCACGTCCGCGGCCCGGACCAGCACCGGAAAGGCGCGCAGGTCCCTGGAATTCAGCCGACCCAGCAGGGCGTTGAAGGCCTCCAGGCGCCCCGGATCGGGATAGGAGAAGGCGGGGGCCAGGCCTTGCGGCCCCTCCAGGGGGCAGTCGAAGGAAACCGCGTTGAAGCCCTCCAGCACGGCCTTGTCCAGCAGGGAATCCTGGGCCGGGGGGGAAAGGGACAGCAGGGCGTCCGCCTGGAGGCAGCGCAGCGGGAAGGGGTCCCCTCCGCGCGTGAAGACGGCCCCGTTCTGTTCCAGGAAGGGGTCGTGGAAGGCCGGCAGGACGACGGCCTGGCAGGGGACGGCCAGGGCCAGGAGCAGGCACCACTTAAGCGGAAAGCTCGGACTTCGCATGCGTCAGGCCTCGTCGGGCATGGATTCGATCAGGTCGAAGGGATAGGCCCCGGTGTCGTGGCGGTCGCTGAACCGGAACTGCAGCGCGTAGGACCCCACCAGGTCGGTGTCCTCCACCTTCAGGCCCGGGAACATGGACGGCTCCAGGGGGAATGCAAGGTTGCGGCACTGGGCGCATTCGCAGCGCGAACGCAGGAAGGCGGCGCCCAGCCGCTGCACCCTGCCCTTGCTCCAGCGCAGGACCACGGCTTCGCCCCCCCGGTTCAGGATCCCGCCCGGAAATTCCAGCTCGTCCGGCCTCATGCCTCGTACCCCCCCTTCATGGGTTTGCGCACGATCACCACGGACATGTAGGTGACCTTCTCCGGGTCCACCGAATCCAGGTCGCTGCTGACCAGCTCCTGGGGGGTGCCCAGCTTCAGCAGCAGGTGGGCGTGGGGCAGCAGTCCCATGCCCCTCAGCATCTCCCTCAGGTCCGAGAAGCGCCTGCCCACCTTCATCAGCACCACGGTGTCGAACCGCTCCAGGTCCGGGCGCATGCCCTCCACCTCGGTGAGGCAGGGCAGCACGGCCATCTTTTCCGCCTTTTCGCACAGGGAAAGGTTGAGCAGGGCCGCGCCGGCCGAAAACGAGCTGATGCCGGGCACGGTCTCCACCTTCAGCCCCGGCAGGCTCTCCCTGAGCATGGCCACCAGGTTCATGTAGGTGGAATAGATGGCCGTGTCGCCCAGGGTGATGAAGGCGCAGTCCAGGCCCTTCTCCAGCACCGCCAGGGCCTCGTCCCTGGCCTTCTCCCAGGCGGGCCGCAGCACGGCCGGGTCGATGGACATGGGGAAAACCAGTTCGCGCAGCTCCGCGCCGGGCCGCACCACGGACTTCAGCAGGATGCCCAGGGCCAGGCCCTCGTCCGAGATGCGGGCCTTGGGAACCAGGATGACGGGCACGCGGGAAAGGACGCTCTGGGCCCGCAGGGTCAGCAGTTCCGCGTCGCCGGGGCCCAGCCCGACTCCGATGAATTTTCCAAGTTCCGCGGTCAAGCTACCTCCTCGAGGGGCGTCAGCCCTTGATGGCCGAACCACCCCTGGCCAGCAGCAGCAGGGCGTTGGCCGCGGCCACGGCGCAGGGGGTCCCGCCCTTGCGGCCCAGGCAGGTGATGAAGGGCACGGGGTCGGCGTGGCCCTCGGCCAGGCTGGCCTTGGATTCCGCGGCCGAAACGAAGCCCACCGGAACGCCCAGGATCAGGGCCGGCCTCCAGCCCTCCTCGCGGACGAGCCGCACCGCCTCGGTGAGGGCCGTGGGCGCGTTGCCCACCACCAGCACCCCCCGGTTTCCCTGGCGCGCCATCTTGCGCATGGCCTCGATGGCCCGGGTGTGGCCGGCCTGCCTGGCCGCCAGGGCCACGTCCTCGTCGCCGATGGGGCAGAGCACCCGGCCCCCGAAGGCCTCCAGGTTTTTGCGGCTGACGCCGGCCTGCACCATCTGCACGTCGGCGATGATGTCGGCGCCCTGCCGCATGGCCACTTCAAAGGCCTCGAAGGCGCCGGGATGGAAGCGCAGGTTGCGGGCGTAGTCGAAATCCGCGGTGGCGTGGATGACACGCCGGACCACGGCGTGTTCCTGCGCGGTGAACCGGAAATGCGGGGAGAGTTCGGAGTCGATGATCCGGAAGGATTCGGCCTCAATGGCCTCCGGCTTCAAAATCGCCGGACTGAAGGGCGCGTTCGTCAACGAAACCTCGAAATGGGGGAGACCAGGCAAAACTAACAGAATCCAGGCCCTTTGAAAAGCGGGGATCCTGCGGGAAAGCAGGTTTTTAGACGGACATCAGCGCCAGCTGGCGCGTACCTGACTTTCTCCCAGGAAAGCACCTTTAAAAATTTCAAAAGACGATAATAGTTTTCCTTGAAAATCGAAAATATATTTTTATATAATAAAACCGCTGTCACTGCTTGATTTCTTCTCGAGGCTCGTCATGCCGGTCGAAGAAATGAAGGTATTGCTGGTTGAGGACAGTTCCAGCCACGCTGAAGCGGTACGCCAGTTATTGAAGTCCAAGTTATGCAACATAAACATCTGTCATGCCTCCACTATTTCAGATAGCAGGGATTTTTTGAAGGAAGGGGAATTCACCGCCATCCTTCTGGACCTTTCCCTGCCCGACTCCTCCGGGCTGCAAACCGTGCTCAAAATGCGCTACTGCGCCCCGTCCGTGCCCATCGTGGTGCTCACCGGATGGGACGACCAGGCCCTGGCCCTGAAGTCCATGCAGGCCGGGGTCCAGGATTACCTGGTGAAAGGGGAGGTGGACGCGGACAGCCTGGCCCAGTCCCTTCTTTACGCCATTGAAAGGAACCGGGTGCAGTCCCGGTTCATGCACCGGGCCGAGCAGCTCCAGCTGGCCAACCAGCGGCTCAAGGTGCTGGCTGAGACCGATCCCCTGACGGGGCTGTTGAACCGGCGCGGGCTGGAGCAGATTCTGGATGGCCTTCTGGGAGACGGGGAGATCCGCCTGCCCCTGGTGGCGGTGCTGGTGGACCTGGACAACTTCAAGGAAGTCAACGAGGCCCACGGGCACGCCGTCGGCGACCTGGCCCTGAAGGAGGCCGCCCGCCGCATCCACGCCTGCCTGAGGCCGGGCGACTGCGCGGCCCGGGTCGGCGGCGACGAATTCCTGCTGCTGGCGCCCCGGGAATGCCTTTCCGAAGGCGTGGATTTCGGCGAGATCCTGCGGTCGAACCTCTCCCGCGCCGCCCTGCCCCTGGACAGGCGCGGAGTGCGGCTCACCGCGAGCCTGGGCCTGGCCCTCGTTCCCTCCGCCGCGCGCAGCATCGAAGACCTGCTCACCCTGCTGCACCCCATGCTGGCCCAGAGCAAGGGAGCCGGCAAGGACCGCCTCTCCTACCGCTGAGCCCGCTCATTCCATCCTGGCCGTGCTGGCGCGCGGCACCAGCTCCACCGGGGCCCGGTAGGTCTCGGGAGCCGCCTCCGGCCTGCCCACCAGGTCCATCAGCTTGCGGGCGGCCCTCAGGCCCAAAGCCCCGGGGTCGGCGCGGACGGTGGTCAGGCCGGGCTGGGAGGCGGAGGCGGCGGGCAGGTCCCCGAAGCCCACGACGGAGAGGTCGCGGGGGCATTCCAGCCCCTTCTCCCGCGCCAGCTTCAGCAGCCTGAACGCGTAGCGGTCGTCGGCGCAGAAAACCGCGCCGGGGCGGATTCCCTTCTCCACGATGGGCAGCATCCAGTCCGTGGAGGGGTCGGATTCGTGGGGGTCCACCAGCACCAGGCCGGGCTCGATCTTCAGCCCGCGCATGGCGGACAGGAAGCCCTCGTGGCGCATGAAGAAGCGGTGGTGTTCCAGCGGGCCGCACACCATGCCGATGGCGGCGTGGCCCAGCATGGCCAGGTGCCGCACGGCCAGCAGGGCTCCTTCGACGTTGTCGATGAGGAAATAGGGGGCGCCGACCGAGGGCGAAAAGTGGTCCACCACGACGAAGGGGAGGCCCAGAGGCTGGAGGCCCGGCAGGAATTCGGCCGGCAGGCTTCCCAGGAGGACGAGCCCGTCCACGGGCTTGTCCGCCAGGGCCTCCAGCGCCTGGCGCACCCGCGGGCCGCCCGGCCCGTCCAGGGGGAAGGAGAACACCGAAAGGCTGCAGTTGCGCTCGAGCGACTCGGCCTCCACGCCTTCCAGCAGCCCGACGTAAAAAGGGTCAGAAAGCAGCGGGTCGCCGTGCCGTCGGAAGGCCACCACTCCCAGGCTTTCCACCTGGTTGCCTTCCCCGGACGCGCCGGCCTGCCAGGGCGTGTCGGAAAGCGACTCCACCACCCTGGCGATCTTCTGCCGGGTCTCCTCCTTGACGTTCTTGTCCCCGGCCAGCACCTTCCACACCGTGGCCGTGGAAACGCCCGAAATCGAAGCAAGATCCGCCAGCCTGGGCCCCCTCTTTTTCATGCCGCCTCCCCCAACGGGTTCAAGCACCAGTTTTAACGCAACGCAAACGGGGGTGGCAAGCGCTTTTACGGACGGGCGCCCGGCCGGGGGGGTTCAGTAGCTGTGGGAATCCAGCTTGACCTTGCCGCGGAAGACCCAGTAGATGCCGGCGGTGTAGGAGAGCACCAGGGGCATGCCGATGGCCGCCATCAGGGCCATGATCTTCAGGGTGGTGGTGGAGGAACTGGCGTTGGCGATGTCCAGGCTGTTGGCGGGAAGGGGGCTGGAGAAGACGATGTCGGGGTACATGCCGATGCCGAACAGGGCCATCAGGCTCAGCAGGGCGGCGCAGGAGGAGACGAAAGCCTGGGCCTCGCGCCCCCGGCTCAGGGAGCGCGGGATGTTGGCGATGGCCAGGAGGCTGGCCAGGGGCACCAGGAACAGGGCCGGGTGGGCCTGGATGGTGGCGAGCATGTGGGGCACGAAGAGCAGCGTGGCCAGGGTGGTGACGGCGTAGAGCAGCACGAAGGCGACGACGGCGTCCCGGGCCCAGCGCTTCAGCTTGTCCTGCAGGGGGCCTTCGGTCTTCAGGGCCAGGTAGATGCTGCCGTGCATGGTGAAGAGGGCCAGGGTGGTCAGGCCCAGCAGCAGGGGGTAGGGTTTCAGCAGGTCGAAAAAGCCCCCGGCGAACTCGTGGTCGGCCCCCAGGGGGATGCCCCAGGCGATGCTGCCCAGCGCCACCCCCAGCAGCAGGCTGGAGACCACGCTGCTCAGGCTGAAGCTTAAGTCCCAGGCCTGGCGCCACCAGCGCATGGGCCGCTTTCCCCGGAACTCGATGGCCACGGCCCGGAAAATGAGGCACAGAAGCAGCAGCACGAAGGCAAGGTAGAAGCCCGAAAACACGGTGGCGTAGGCCTCGGGAAAGGCGGCGAAAAGGGCGCCTCCCCCGGTGACCAGCCAGACCTCGTTGCCGTCCCAGATGGGCCCGATGGCGTTGAGGAAGATCCTGCGTTCGCGGTCCTCCCTCACCATCAGGTGCAGGGCCCCCACCCCCAGGTCGAACCCGTCCAGGATGGCGTAGCCGCTGAAAAGGACCCCCACCAGGATGAACCACAGCGTCTGCCAGCCGTTCATGCCATCCTCCCTTCCGCCGCTTCGGCGTGGGGCCCCCGTTGGATCTTGTCGTTGAGCAGGTAGAGGAAGAGCACGAACAGCAGCAGGTAGATGGCGCCGAAAAGCAAAAGCGAGGCCAGCACCTCGCCGGCCTTGACCGTGGGCGAAAGGGCCTGGGCCGTCCTCATCAGTCCGGTGACGATGTAGGGCTGGCGCCCCACCTCGGCCGAATCCCAGCCCAGCTGGTTGGCCGCCTGGGGCAGCAGCACGGACCAGGCCAGCGCGTGGAGGTACCACCGGCTGTCGAAAAGGCGGCCCCTCCCCCACAGGAAAAGCCCGCCCCAGGCCAGCAGGATGAGCAGCACGCCGATGGCCACCATGGCATGGTAGGTCTGGAAGACGAAGTTCACCGGAGGCCGGTCCCGGGGCGCGAAGGAATCCAGGCCCGTCACCGGCCCCTTGAGGCTGCCCGTGACCAGCAGGCTCAGCACGCCGGGAAGC
>JAJYGY010000069.1 GCA_021790555.1 bacterium | reverse complement strand
CAGGGCCCTTTCCAGGCGGGGAAGGTTGAAATCCTGGTTGAGGCTCATGACGACGAAGACGAAGTCCAGGTTGCCGGCGAGGACCTGCTCCCTTGCCGGGGCCTTCCGCGAATTCCTGTCCAGGGGGCGGCGGCGCCAAAGCGCGGTGCGGCGCTTCAGAAGGCGCAGGACGACGGCCCGGCCGCCGACCGGGGGCCCGGCCAGGACCCAGTCGCCCACCACGGGCAGGCCGCCGCCCTGCAGGCGCCTGAGCCTGCCCGAGACCACGCCGGAGACCGGGCCCCGGGGGGTTTCAAGGCCGCATCCGTACTTGTGGACGGCCGACACCCGCGCGGGGAGGGCCCCAAGGCGTTCCTCTTCGGTCAGCTGGGCTTCAAAAAAGGGCGACCAGCCCAGGGCTTGCAGGGAAGGCGCGGTTTCCACGGCGGACCTGGAGCGCGGGTCCTGGAGGTCATGACAGGGAAGCGGGGGAGACGCGAAGCGGGGCGAAAGGCCGGCGGATGGGACTCGGACAGGGTTCAGGAAGCGGCTTTTCCCGCCTTGAATTTCCTCCAGTGCCGGAACTTGAAGGCCTCCAGGAGCCTTTCTCCGTCCCGGCGGGTGACATGGCTTTCGGCCTGGCCGCCGCCCCCGGTCTTCTTCCGGACGGTCCTGATTTCCAGGGCCGGAAGCCAGTTCTTGTAAAGCGCGGCCGTGCTGATGGGCTGGGTCTTGCCCGGCAGCGCCAGACTGTTTTTCGGGGCGATCCTGGCCGATGCAAAACGATTATAAGCCGATGAAAAATCGGCGGCCAGTCATATAGATGGCTATTTGAAAGAAGGATATGCTAAGTCCGTCCGAGGCGGGAAAGTCCTTTTGCGGCTCGCAACGGGATAAACTTCACATAACCGAGCACTCAGCATAAATCCTTTTACGCCGATCTTGGCATAAGGGGAGCTTTTGCCGGTGACGTGGAAGCCAAGGTCTGATTTGGCAAGAAAGGTTCCACAAATTCCGATTCGTCCACATTGCCCAGAGGCGGCATTTCAAGCAAGGGGATTCATGGGCACCCAAGCGGCCTACAAATAGAAGTTAACAACCGGGGAAGCCCCGTGCTAAGATTCGGATCCTATGGATCGATGAGTTCAAGCTGGACTTGGATTGCCAGGGGGTCCCTGTGCCAACAGCATCGTCAAAATTCGGCTTTTGGTTCCGAAGCGGCCAATCCACGCGGCCAAAGACATTTCAAAAAAAGGGGCAGAGTCCCGGGGCTGCCAGTCAGCATCTGGCGGATATCGGCAAGGCGGACCTGAAAACCGTTTACAAGTCCCTGAAGAGCGTGCCAGAAGGCCTTACTCGGGCGCAAGCCAGGGGCCGCCTCAAGCGCTACGGGCTCAACGAGGTGGTGCATGAAAAACCCAAGCCCTGGCCCTGGCAGCTGCTTTCCAACTTCAGGACGCCGTTCAACGTCCTGCTAGGATCCCTGTCTGCTTTCTCCTACCTGACCGGGGATGTGGCGGGTGGAAGTATCATCGCCGGCATGGTGCTGCTGTCGGTACTTCTGGCTTTCGTGCAGGAATACAGGTCAACCCGTGCTGCCGAACGCCTTAAGTCCATCGTGACCAACACCGCGACGACGCTGCGGAGAAAGGGCACTTGGCAGGCAAACGAGGACGACCCCGAGACGGCTTCCGCCACCCCGCCTGAAAGGCTGGAACTTCCCATCAAGCAGCTGGTGCCAGGGGACGTCATCCTGCTTTCAGCCGGGGACATGATCCCCGCCGACGTGAGGGTGATTGCCGGCAAGGACCTCTTCGTAGGTCAGTCCGCCCTCACCGGCGAGGCCCTGCCGGTGGAAAAGAACCCCAATCCTCCCGCCACCCCTCCCGCCAGCCCCCTGGAAAACCCCACCCTTTGCTTCATGGGAAGCAATGTGGTCAGCGGCACCGCCACGGCCATGGTGGTGGTCACAGGGGAAAACACCTTCCTGGGCGCGATATCCAAGACGGTGGCTGGCCAGCGGGTCCGGACCAGTTTTGAGAAGGGGGTGGACCGCTACGTGCGGCTGATGCTGCGCTTCATGGCGGTGATGGTGTTGGTGGTGTTCCTGGTCAATTGGTGGGACAAGCACGGATGGTTTGAGGCCTTCATGTTCGCCATGGCGGTGGCCGTGGGCCTGACCCCTGAAATGCTACCCATGATCGTGACGGTGAACCTGGCCAAAGGCGCCCTTTTGATGTCCCGCAACAAGGTGATTGTCAAGCGCCTCAATTCTATCCAGAACTTCGGCGCTATGGACGTGCTGTGCACCGACAAGACCGGCACACTCACCCAGAACCAGGTCGTCCTATTGAAGGCCGTGGATCCCGGCGGCTTCAAGTGCGACAAGGTACTAAACTTCGGCTACCTCAACAGCTTCTACCAGACCGGCCTGAAGAACCTGTTGGACTTGGCGGTGCTGGCCCACGGGGAGGTGGCCAATGCGCTGAAGGCGGAGGAGAACTACCGAAAAATCGATGAAATCCCCTTCGACTTCCAGCGGCGGCGGATGTCGGTTGTGGTGGCCGACAAGGACAAACGAGAGTTGCTCATCTGCAAGGGGGCCTTGGAGGAGATCTTCGCCGTCAGCGACCAGGTGGAACTGGACGGCACCGTGGAGTCCATGGATGACGAGATGCGGGGGGACTTCCGCCGCATTATTCAGGATCTGAACGAGGACGGGCTGAGGGTCATCGCGGTTGCCTATCGCGAGATGCCCACCGGCCATGCGGAATACGGGGTGAAGGACGAGGACGGGCTGATCCTACTTGGGTATCTCGCATTCCTGG
>JAJYGY010000084.1 GCA_021790555.1 bacterium | reverse complement strand
AGCTTGGCGCTGCGCACCGCGGCGTTCTGCTCCCTCAGGACCTCCTGGCCGGTGATGGTTTCGGGGTGGAAGACAAACCTCCTGTCCACGGGCACGCCCCGCCAGCGCAGGGGGAGCTGGTCGAAGCGGCTGTCCAGTTCCTTGAAGCCGGATCCGGCCAGGTCCAGATTCGCCTCCGGGCCGAATTCGATGTCCTCCGGCAGCCGGTCCAGGCCCGGCATGTCCCTCAAGGCGAGGAAGTGCGAGATCCTCAAGCCCTTGGGGTAGTTCTTGATTCCCGGGCAGCGGGTGATGCGAAGCGCGTGCGGCGCCTGAAACCCCTCGGGAACCCCCTTCAACATCGGACAATTGGTGAGGTCCAGGCTGAAAGAAACCTCCAAGCGGGCGGGAAGGCACAGCAGCTCCGGGCATCCGACGATATGGGCGACGTCAGCCTTGACGGCCCCGGTCATGAAACGGAGGTAGGAGCAATTCTGGATCAGGACATAGGCTGCCTCCGCGACCAGCACCAGGGCCTTCAGGCCACCGCAATTGCGGATCGCCACATGCTTTTTGGGGTTCAAAAACGTCAGTTGCAGGGATTCCACGGCCGGGCAATTCGAAATGTCGAGGTCTTGTCGCAGCACCTGCCCCCTTTCCCCAATCTTCTTGAGTTTCGAGCAGCGGTCTACCACCAGCCTGCCGAAGGAGATTCCCAAAGGAATCTCCTCTACCAGGTCACAGCGCCTCACCCTCAACTCCTCACCCACCTTCAGCCCCACAGGCAGGGTCGAAAGCAAGGGCAGGCCGTCCAGGTGCAGAGCGCCCTCAAGATGGAGGTTGGCCGGCAGGCTGGCGAGCTTGGTGCAATCCCGGATGATGATTTCCCTGGCCTGCAGGTCGTCAGGAAGCGCCTCAAGGCCATCGCAGCCCGCCAAAATCAGCCTGTTCCAGCGCGTGGCCTTGGGCAGTTCCTTTAAGCTCCGGCACCCGGTCAAATCCAGGTTGGATCCCACTTTCAGGGGCGGAATGGCCTCCAGCAAAGAACATCCGGCCACCAGGACCTGGTCGCTGGAGCACAGGCGGGCAGGCAGCTTGCGGATGGACTCGCAACCCGTCAGGTCCACCAGCCCGTCCACTTCAAGGTCCTCAGGAATCTCCTTCAGCGCCTTGCAGCCCGATAGCGCCAGACCGCCCACCAGCTTCAGGCCACGCGGCAGGCTTTCCAGGCTCTCACAGCGGCTCAGGTCCAGCTCCCCACCCACCTTCAGGTGCCTGGGCAGCCGCTTGAGGGCGGTACAGCCGGCCAGGTTCAGGTTTCCCGGAATCTCCAGGCTTTCGGGAAAAGCCCGGAGCGACCCGCAGTCCTTGGCCCGCAGGGACTTCTCCACCCTGAGGCTCAAGGGGATGGCAGCGAGCTGCGCGCACCCGCTGACCACCAGGTTGCCGCGCACCCACAGCTGGGACGGCAGGGCCTGCAGCGACGAGCAATCCTTGAGGATAAGGTCGGTGGACGTCCGCAGGAAATCCGGCAGGCGCTTCAGCTTCGAGCCGTTTTCCAGGTCGATGAGTCCGCCCACCACCGTGCTTTCCGGAACCGATTCGACCTGGCTGTTCTTGAAGATCAGGTCCCCGCCGACCTGAAGCTCCTTGCTCAGTTCGGCAAGCTTGTTGCAGCCGGTCAGCAGCAGGTGCCGGCCCACATTGAGGCTCGTGGGCAGCCTCTCCAGGTTCCCGCAATTGCGCAGGTCCAGGCTTCCTTTCACCTCCATGGTTCGGGGCAGTTGACGAAGCCCCTCCTCCCCCAGGAGGCTTAAGTCCCCTTCCACCACGATGCCATCGGGCACGGCGGAGCCCAAATTGCGGGTCCTGACGGACGCCGCCGGTCCCATAGCGCGAAGCACCAGTTTTTGAAGCTGGCTGAGCACGGGTTCAGTCCCCCACCCGGGCCTCGCCCCCGGGGCGGTATTCCCGCTGCTGCCACACCTTGTAGATCCCGGCCTCCAGGGTGATGGGGCCGTGCTCGTCGTGCACAATGGTGGCGCTTTCGGAGTCGATCTTCAGGTACAGGAAGTTCCCCAGTTCGAACACGCCGACCTGGGATCCTTCATCCACCCGGTGCAAGTGCCCCGTGGCCTCGCCCTCATAGAGGACCTTCGACTTGCGGGGCCTGACATCCTTGGGCAGTTCCTTCTCCTTCTGGAACAGCACGTCCCCCTGTCTCCACTGCATGGCAACCTCCCAAAAACGAGATTCCCGGCCGAGCCAGCCAATCTGGGTAGCCGGGGTCCTTCAAATGGTCAGGTAGGCCTGGAACAACGTCACAAACACGGCGATCACCGGCACATGGGCCAGATTTGAACCAAAGGCCAATATGGGCAGCCCGAAAGGGAGGGCCTCCCAGATGGCAACCAGGCACAAAGCCTTCAAAAGAACCCTCCACCCCTGTCCCATGCCTACCTCCCTTTTTCGACTTCTTCCTTCCGTGGCAGCCTGACCACCTTCCATTTTCCGTCCCTGGACCGCGCCAGGCCCCTCCGGCTGGCCACGGCTTCGTAAAAAACCTCATGCAGCCGGTAGAGGCCTTCACTGTTCCCAAAAACCTCTATTTTGCCGTTGTTTTTGATATGAAGCTCAAGTATCGATTTCATGATACCATTATACAGGAGTTGAGCCTACAGGTCAACTAATAGTTAACGCTCTATTTTGAAAAACATGGTACTTTGGACCCATGGATATTGAGGCCAGGATCGCCAAGAATCTGGAAGCCCTGTTGAAAAAGAAGGGCATGACCGCTGAGAAGCTGGCTTATGAAATCGGAATGAGCAAGCAGCTGCT
>JAJYGY010000365.1 GCA_021790555.1 bacterium | reverse complement strand
GGGAAAGGCCCGGAAGGCCTGCTGGGGCCTCCATGAAAGGAGGGCCAGTTCGCTGTTGTCCAGGGCCCAGGCGTCCACGCTTTCGGCCGGAAAATCCTTCGAATCCACGGCCCAGGTCCCCCGGATGAGGCGGTCGTGGCGGTGGCGTCCGCTTGGGGGCCGCGCCGCCAGGGTGCCGTCCGCCAGCAGGTGGAGGGGCCGCTGGAACTGCATCCAGGCCTGGATATGGGGCTGGCCGCCCTCCCAGCAGGGCCTGGCCGGGACGCGCAGGGCGCGCAGGATGGCCACGCCCACCCGGGCCCGGCCCAGGGCGTCGGCCCGGCCCCGCCGGATCAGCTTCGAGGCGCTGGGCCAGCACAGCCGGTAGTCCATGCAGGGACTGCTGACCACGTCCTGGGTGGCCTCGCTCCGCAGGTTCTTGTCCAGCCAGGCCAGCACCCCCTTGAAGAGCGCGGCGGGATCCTTGGCGGCCCTCTCCGAGACGCGGCGCTCCTGGCGCCAGACTTCCAGGGCCGCCTTGCGCACCTCGCGGTGCTCGGAATCCAGCACCCCCGAGGGCCTCAGGTAGGGCTTGACGGACCGGGGCAGGTGCCTCCGGTCCAGGGTGAGGGCCTGGGGGGCGAGGTTCCAGGGGCGGTACACGCCCTTGAGCATCACGCAGGCCGTCACGCGGATGGAATCGTGGATGGGTGGCTGCGTGCGGTAGGCCCACAAGGCCGGGGCCGCGGCCAGCAGCGCCAGCAGGAGGCCGCCTTGACAGGCCTTTCGGGCTCCCCTATACTTCCGCGGTCGGCCCACTTCCGGCGCCTGGATCATTTCACCTCCGAGCCAAGATAAGGAGTTATTGAGATGGCGGATTCCCCGGCCAACGAGATCCCCAGCACCGGCAACCCTGCCGCCCCGGCGGCCCGGGCGCGGGCCTGGTGGCAGACGGACTGGTTCTTCATCGCCTGCACCATCGTGGTGACCCTGGGGCTGGCCTACGCCATGTCCGTGTGGGAAGTCGTTTCGCGCGCCAAACACGCCTACCTGGAAGGCGCCAAGTACGAGCAGTGGATGAACGATCCCGCCGCCAAGAAGGCCGCCCTGGACGCCGAGCTGGCCTCCAAGAAGATCACCCAGGAGGACTACAACCGGATGATGCAGGATTCGGACCTGAAAAACGCCGTCGTCTGGTACGAGACCGCGACCGACCTCTTCCAGCCGCCCGAGAGCCGTTGGGTGGTCGAGTCGCGGGACCGCCTGAAGGTGCTCAAGCCCGAATACCAGGCCTGGCTGAAGTCCCTGGGGGTGGACCCGGTGGACGACAGCCCCCACCCGGACAACAGCTTCCACTGGTAGGCGCCGGCCCGCGCCCGGACCGGCCCGTCATCCCGTCAAAAACGGATCACTTGTTGATAAGTTCCTTCCCCGCCTCGCGCAGCCGGGCCAGGTCCGCCTTGCCGTGCGCCTCCAGGTAGAGCCGCACCAGGGGCTCGGTGCCCGAAAACCGCACCATCAGCCAGGCCCCGCCCTCCAGCAGGAACTTGTGCCCGTCCAGGGTCACGTGCTTGACCACTTTGCGGCCGGCCAGCGTGGAAGGCGGCCGCGAGGACAGGCGCCTCATCAGGGACTCCTTCTTCTTCTCGTCCAGCCTGAAATTGTCCCGGCCCGGAAGGAAATCCCCCACTTCCTTGTAAAGCCCCTTCAGCACGGCCGAAAAGGGCCTGCCTTCCACGGCGCGCATCTCGGCCATCAGCAGGCAGGCCAGCACCCCGTCCTTCTCCGGCACGTGCCGGTGCACCGTCAGGCCGCCCGACTCCTCCCCGCCGATGAGGATGTCCTTCTCGCGCATGAATTCGCCTATCCACTTGAAGCCCACCGGCGTCTCCACCACCTCCACGCCGTATTTCGCCGCCACCGCGTCGATGAAGCTGGAGGAGGCCACCGAGCGCACCACCGCCCCGTTCCACTTGCGCGTGCGTTTCAGGTGGTGGATGAGCAGGGCGATGACCAGGTTGGGGGCCAGGAAGGTCCCGTCCGAATCCAGGACGCCGAAACGGTCGGCGTCGCCGTCCGTGGCCAGGCCCAGGTGGGCCTTTTCCTTCACCACCCGGGCGGCGGCCTCGTCCAGGTGCCCCTCGGCCGGTTCGGGGCTCTGCCCGCCGAAGAGGACGTCGCGCTGGTCGTGCAGCACCGTGACCTTGGCCCCGGCCTCGCCCAGGGCCTTTTCGGTGTAGCCGCGGCCGGCCCCGTGCATGGGGTCGACCACCACCTTCAGCTTGCCCCGCCGGATGGCGGCGAAATCCACCAGTTCCTTCAGGCGCTTCAGGAAGCCGGGCATGGGGTCGGCGTCCTCCACCATGCCCCTGGCCCTGGCCTCGGCGAAGGGGGTCTTCTTCACCGCGGCGGCTCCCTGCTTCAGCAACCGGGCCGCCCTGTCCTCGATGTCGTGGGTCACGTCGTGGGTGGCGGGGCCTCCCCAGGACGGGTTGAACTTCAGGCCCCCGTATTCGGGCGGGTTGTGCGAGGCCGTGAAGTTGATGGCCCCGTCCAGCTTGCGCTTCAGTTCCTCGAAGGCCACGGCCGGGGTGGGCGTGTCGCGGCGGCACAGCACGCTCTTGATGCCGTTGCCGGCCAGCACCTCGCAGGCCAGGCGCGAGAACTCCTCGCCCAGGAAACGGGGGTCGTGGGCAACGATCACGCCCTTTTTGTTCTCCCGGCGGGCGATGAGGTGCTCGGCGACGGCCTGGCAGGCCACCGCCACGTTGTCGAAGGTGAAGTCGTCGGCCAGGATCCCGCGCCAGCCGGAGGTGCCGAACTTGATGGTGGGCATGGGG
>JAJYGY010000313.1 GCA_021790555.1 bacterium | reverse complement strand
GCCAGGGCATAGAAGCCGGTGATCGTGAGCTTGCGGCCGCCCTTGTCCAGGCCCCAGGCTGCCAAAAGTCCGCCTGCCAAGGCTCCCAGATTGCCGATCAGGAAAACCAGGGGCACACGGCTTTCCACCACGCCGAGATGCGGCAACACCACCAAGGGAAGAAAGGCGAAAAGGCCGTAGTAGCCCGATGCTTCGGAGAAATCCAGCAGGCATCCCAGGGCAAGGCGGCCGGGATAATGCTGGACCAGTTCCTTCAATTGCCCGAAGAACCCGGAGTGCAGGACTCCATCCTTGGCCGGCCAGGTCCTTCTGGTGGCACGGTCTCCCTCCAGCCAGGCGGCGGCCTCCTCGGCTTCCCTCTCCCTACCCTGCCGCTGAAGCCAGCGCGGGGATTCCGGCAGGCTGCGGCGCGCCCAGAGGGTGAACAGGGCCACGATGGCGCCGAAGCCGAAGGCCAGCCGCCAGCCCAGAGTGTCCGGCAGCCTGCTGAGGAGAACCGCGCTTATCAAGGACGCCAGGATCGCCCCCAGGGGCCAGAAATTCATCACCCCGGCGTTGGCCCGGCCCCGGAGGCGAGCCGGAATCAGCTCGCTGATGGCCGAGTTGATGGCCGAATACTCCGCCCCCACGCCGATGGCCGTCAGCAGGCGGAAGGCCAGAAACCAGCCGTAACCCGGGGAAAAGGCGGATACCACGGTGAAGACGGAGTAGAGCAGCAGGGTCAGCAAAAAGAGCCGGCGCCGGCCGTACCGGTCCGCCAGGTAGCCGAAAAACAGGGCCCCAATCATGATGCCCACCAGCCAGACGCTGACCATCAGGGAAGCCTGGACGTCCGTGAGCTTCCAGATCCTCTTCAGCACCCCCAGCACGTTTCCGATGACGTTGACTTCAAAGGAATCCAGGAGCCAGGCCACGCCCAGGGCCAGGGTGACGCGCGTGTGCAGGGCACTCCATTTCAGCCGGTCCAGGCGCCCGCCGATGGACTTCTCGGGTTGGTTCAAGATCTGGGAAGGCATGATGTTTCTCCGGAAGATGGCCGCCAGCCGGGGCCGTGAGATCAGAAGCTGTAGTCCGCGACCAGGTTCGTGCTTTTGTCGATGACCTGTTCGCCGCCTGAATCCGGAAAAAGCCTCCAGTCGTCGTATTCGGCAATGAAAGAAAGGCTGCGGCTCAGGGAGACCAGCACTCCGGGAACCCATTCCCTTTCCATGGCCTGCTGGCCGATGTAGCGCACCTGGCTGTAGTTGACGCGCAGGCGGATCAGGGAGCTGATTTGCCAGTGCGTGCCGGCCAACAGGTAGGCCCCCTCGTCATAGCCGGGGTGGGAAAAGGGGTGTTGCGCGTCATCCCGCTCACCCCATTGGTACAGGTATTCCGCGTAGGCCGCTGCGGGCCCCAGGTCCAATGTCGCGTCCAAGGCGGCCTGCCTGATCCGGAAGGGGTCCCCGAAGCCGGCCAGCCGGTTGATCTCCCCGGAGAAGCCTGAAAGGCCCATGGACAGGGACTTTTCCCCCATCCTGCAGGTGGGTGCCAGGCGCACCGCATAGGCGTCGCTCAAGGAGGCATGGGGGTCGCTTTCCACGTCCCGGCCGGGCAGGGCCCCGTCCGTGCGCGCGTTGCTGTTGAGGTATTGGAATGAATAATCCAGGCTCATGGTCCGGTTTATCGGCCGGTTCCCCATCAGTTCCGCCCCGTAGTCCGGCACCAGTTTCAGGCCGTTGAAGTACTGGAGGTTTGCAAAGAAGGAACCGTCCCAGGAAAGTCCTACCTTGCGCACAACCTTGCCGACCTTCACCTCCCCCAGGGGCGTCCTGGCATAGGCGTAAATCTCACCGAACCAGACGTTGGAAAGATAGAAAGAACGCAGCTTGCTGTCTCGCAGGCGGAGTTGGGCGTGAAAACCGTAAATGTTGTCCTGGCTGACGGAGTCCAGGTTTAGAAAGAGCCCGTAGGCTTCGAAAAAATCCTGGCTGGGGACGGAAAGGGTGGGAATGTAGTCGAAAAGATAGGCGCTTCCTGAAATCTTCAGCCGGCTGTTCAGATCCCCCATCAACACGGGTTCCCCGGAGGAGACGGCGGAAAGCGAAGGTTCCTCGGCCAGCGCCCTGGCCGCCGCACCGGCGAGCAGAAGGCCTCCCGCCACGACCAGACCGCCTGCCATTCTCCATCGAATACCCATGCTGACCCCCCTAAAGTTTCGGATAACCGCACCGGTTTCACTGCCACTACGCCAACCGGCCGGGGCGGGTTCCGCATTTTTAAGGGTTCCCCGGCACCATTGATTTTCCGGGAGTGAAGCCCATGGGTTGCGTTTGTGCGTGAATAAGGAGGGAGTTCCGGGCTTGGTGGGGTTTCAGAGGCTTGCTCTGGGGATTTCCGGCTGGATCTAGGGTTTTGGATTCTTGGCCTGGAGGACTGTCCGCAACATTCTCTGGGGCAGGTCCGGGGAGGCGCTCTCCTGCCGAACGCGCCAGGCCAGACCTTCCTGCATTTCCATCACCGCGCGCAGCTGGGCCTGGCAGTGCTTGCAGTCCTTCAAGTGCGCTTCCGCCTTGACGCGCTCTTCCGCGGGCAGGCCGTCCAAGGCGAACTCAATGAGGTCCCCTTCCCTCAGGCACCCCATCATTTCTCTCGTGATTTTCATCAGCCAGCGCATGCTTCCTCCCCTTCCCAGCCATTACGGCATATTTTCTTATCGGGTTCCAAAATCCTTTTCCGGATCCTCAAAATGCCTGCGCAGCAGGATCAATGCCTTGTGCAAATGGCTTTTCACGGTGCCCACCGGAAGATTCAATTCCAAGGCCATTTCCTCCCGGCTGAGGCCCTCATA
>JAJYGY010000101.1 GCA_021790555.1 bacterium | reverse complement strand
TGCTTTCGCTGAAGGTGCTTTCCTTCGTGCGCCAGGCCGGCGAAAGCCGGGCCAGGTCCCTGGCCCTGGGCTCGGCCTACAGCCTGGGCATTGTGGCGTCGTTCTGGGCGCTGGCCGGCCTGGTGCTGGCCCTCAAGGCCGCCGGAAGCGGCGCGGGCTGGGGATTCCAGTTCCAGAACCCCGGCTTCGTGGCCTTCATGGCCGCGGTGGTGACGGCCTTCGCCCTGAACCTGATGGGGGTCTTCGAGATCACCCTGCCCGGCGCGGCCAGCCAGGGCCTGGCCATGGCCTCGCGGCGCGAGGGCCTGGCCGGGGCCTTCGCCGGCGGCGCCCTGGTGACCCTGCTGGCCACGCCCTGCACCGCGCCCTTTTTGGGCACGGCCCTGGGCTTCGCCTTCAGCCGGAGCGGGGGCGTGCTGTTCCTGTTCTTCACGGCCGCGGCCCTGGGCCTGGCCGCGCCCTACCAGCTGCTTTCGGCCTGGCCCGGGCTGATGGCCTGGATGCCCAAACCCGGCGCCTGGATGGAGCGCTTCAAGCAGCTGATGGGCTTCCTGCTGCTGGCCACGCTGGTCTGGCTGCTTTCGGTGCTGGGCGCGCAGGCCGGCCTGGACGCGCTCATCCGCCTGGCCTCCTTCCTGCTGGTGCTGGCCTTCTGCTGCTGGATGCTGGGGGCCTTCCTGCCCCTGGGAAGCGGTTGGCGCCGGCGGGCCCTGGTGTGGGGCCTGGGCCTGGCGCTGCTGGGCGGGGCCTGGCAGGGCCTGCTGCGCGGCCGCCTGGAGGCGCAAGGCGCCGCGCCCGCCCGGGCCGGAGCCTGGCAGCCCTATTCGGCCCGGGCCCTGGACGCGGCCCGGGCCCAAGGCAAGGCCGTGTTCCTGGACTTCACGGCCGACTGGTGCTGGACCTGCAAGGTCAACGAACTGGCCGTGCTGGACAGGGGCGCCGTGGAGCGGGCCCTGGACGCGCCCGGCGTGTTGAAGATGCGGGCCGACTGGACCCGCCAGGACCCGGAAGTGACCCGCGCGCTGGATTCCTTCGGCCGCGCCGGCGTGCCCCTGTACGTGGTCTACCCGGCCTCGGGCGGCAAGCCCCGGGTGCTGCCCCAGATCCTCACGCCCTCCGCCGTGCTGGACGCCCTCCGATGGGCGGGCCGGCGCGCGGCGGCCGAGCGAGGAAATCGAAGGCCTTGAGGAAGGCTTTCAGGCCGGGGAATCTCTTTTCCATCCACTTTTACCTTATCAGGAGGGGTCATGCTCAAGCCGTTGGACGGGCTGGTGGGAAAGTTCGGGGACGTCTGGATGCTGGTGGCCAGGGTTTTCGTGGGCCTGGACCTTGCCTTCGGCCACGGCTGGTTCAAGCTGACCCACTTTTCGATGTTCCAGGGCATGGTTTCGAAGGCCTTCCCGGTGGCCCCGGTGTTCGCGGGCCTGGCCGTGCTGGCCGAGGTGGGCGGCGGGCTGCTGCTGGCCCTGGGGCTGTGGACCCGGCTGGCCGCGGCCTATATCGGCCTGGAACTGGCCCTGGCCTTCGTGATGGTGCACCACGGCGACCTGCAGCAGGGCGGCCTGGCCCTGATGTTCGTGGCCTTCTGCCTGGCGGTGATGGCGCACGGGCCCGGCAGGATCAGCGTGGACGGGAAGTGATTTCTAGCGGCTTTTCAGCAACTGCTTCAGCCTGGCCAGCTTTTCCGGCTCGCTGATGACCACCAGGGTGTCGTGGGCCTTCAGGCGGTGGTCCGGCGGGGGGTTGTAGAGGAAGTGCTTTCCGCCCTCGCGGATGGCGATGGGCTGCAGGCCCAGGCGCTCCATCAGCTTCAGGTCGGCCAGGGTCCTGCCGGCGTGGGGGCTGCCCTCGGGCAGGGTGGCCTCCTCCACGCGCACGCCCTTGCTTTCGCGCAGCATCACGTCCAGAAAGGTGACCACGTTGGGCCCCGATCTCTCGCTGGCGATGCGCAGGCCGCCGATGATGTTGGGGGCCACCACGGCGTCGGCGCCGGCGCGGGCCAGCTTGCCCCGGGCGGTCTCGTGGATGCACTTGGTGACGCAGCGCAGGGCGTGGTTGAGGTTCTTGGCGGTGAGCACCAGGAACAGGTTGAGCTCGTCGGTGTCCAGGGCGGCGGCCAGGCCCCTGGCGTGGCGGATGCCGGCGCGGGCCAGCACGGAATCGTCGGTGGCGTCGCCCACCAGGTGGGGGTGGTTGCCCTGCAGCAGCCATTCCAGGGCCTCGGGGCTTTTGTCCACCACCACGAAGGGCACCTGGTTCTTGATCAGCTCCTCCACCACGTGCCGGCCCGTCTTGCCGGCCCCGCAGACGATGTAGTGCCCCTTCAGCCTCTTGATCAGCTTGTCCACGCGGCGCGTGGTGAGCAGGCGGTTCAAGTGTCCCTCCACGACGAAGGCGGTCAGTTCGAGCACCGCGTAGGAAATGACGCCCAGGCCGACGATGATCAGGCCCATGCAGAACAGCTTGCCGGCCGGGGTGACGGGATGGAAGTCGCCGTAGCCCACGGTGCCCAGCGTGACCACGGTGGCGTAGAAGGAATCCAGCCAGTCCCAGCCTTCCAGCAGGTGGAAGCCCGAGGCCCCCACCACCACCAGGCTGAAGATGGCGGCCAGCAGCGGCGTGATTTTCCTGCGTAAATCCATGGCCTCCCCGGACGAAAGTCCCGCCATTATAACCGAGCCCGGCCGCCAGGCCAGCGCTTTTTGGGCCCCGGTGGCGCTTGACCCTGCCCGGCGATTGTGATAGTTTTGCCTTCCTTCGGGGGCTCCCCATGCCGACCAAAACGCTGCGTTGGGACGCCTTCTCCTGCACCCAGTGCCTGGCCTGCTGCGAAATCTGC
>JAJYGY010000165.1 GCA_021790555.1 bacterium | reverse complement strand
TCACCCGGACTCATAGTCGCCGTCCGGCACCACCCTTCCGTCCGAATCCCTGCCGTCCCAGGGCAGGCGGGGGGGCACCGCCCCCGAGCCGCTCAGCACGCGCATCAGGTCCCCGCGCGCGTCCGAAACCTTGATGTTCCAGGATTCGGCCTTGTCGGCCCCGGGAAGCCTGGGGGAGAAGACCGTCTGGTGCCAGGCCGGGTCGCCCAGGGGGGCGAAGAGCCGGGGGCCGGCCGAAAGCCCCACCGAGGGCTCCCCGAAGTCGTAGCTGGCCGTCAGGCGGTGGCTGTCGCCCAGGTCGCCGTAGGGCACGAAGGCGTAGTCCAGCCGCATGTCGCCCATGCGCACGCCCATGCCCACGGTGTACTGGTCCAGGTACCCGGACTTGTATCCCGCCCTCAGGGCCAGCAGGTCGTGGAACCAGTACTCCGCGCCGAAGGAGTTCTCCACCTGGTTGTCCAGGGGCACCAGGGTCTGGGCGGCCAGGCTCAGCTGGCGGTTGAACAGCCGGTAGGCCGCGCCCAGGTCGAAGGTGACGGGCATGGAGAAGGGCGTGCCGCCCACGGCCACCGGCGTGCCCAGGTTGTGCACGTCGGCGCCCAGGTCCAGGTTGGGAAGCAGGTTCAGGTACTGGGCGCCCAGGTTCAGGCTGGCCCCGTAGCCGTTGCTCTGGTCGATGTTCTGCTGCACCACTTCCAGCTCGGCGCCCAGGTTGATCTTCTCGGAGAAGGGCCTGGCGAAGGCGAGGTCCAGGGCCATGTCGTGGGGGTTGAAGGTGCCGATCTGCTGGAAGCGCTGGGCCGGGTCGGCCGCGGCGGGGTTGTCCCGGGTCGTCAGGGCCAGTCCGTCCACCTGCAGCCATGTCAGCCCGGCGCCCGCCACGCCCAGGGTGCCCAGGGGGAAGACGCCCCCCAGGTGTTCCAGGTGCATGAACTGGAACCACTCGATGTGGGTGGCCGAGACCTCGTCGCGGATGGCGCGGGCCACGCCCGACGGGTTGTAGATCAGGGCCGCCTCGTCGTTTGAAAGCGCGCTGTAGGCCTCACCCATGGCCGCGGGCCGGGCGTCCGGGAGGATCTTCAGGAAGTTGGCCGAGGTGGTGCCCACCGCGTCCGCGCCGGCGCGGGCGTGATCCGGCGCGGCCAGGGCGGCGGCCAGCATCAGGGCCGTCAGGAGGGCGAAGGGTCTGGAAGAAGCCATACGAAGGCCTCCGGCATGGGCCGCCGCGTCGGGCGGCGGGATCCCTACTGGTGGAAGAGCCCCTGCAGCACGGCCCTTGCCAGCACGTGGCCCTTCATGGCCTTCTGCACCTGGAACTTGTCGGCCATGGGGGGAAGCTTCAGCTGGCGGTCCAGCGCGAAAAGGCGGAAGAAATAGTGGTGGGCCGGGCCCTTGGGGGGGCAGGGGCCCCAGTAGCCCAGGCGCTCGAAATGCTTCACCCCGAAGCAGAGCCCCTGGCGTGTCCCGTCGGCCAGGGCCCGCTTGCGCGGCAGGGCCCGGGGAAGCCCGTCCGCCTTGGCCGGGATGTCGTAGACCACCCAGTGGATCCAGATGCCCAGCGGCGCGTCCGGGTCCTCCAGGAACAGGACAAAACTCCGGGTGCCCTTGGGCGCCCCGCTCCAGGAAAGGGCCGGCGAAAGGTCCTTGCCCCCGCAGGAGCACTGGGCCGGAATTTCGCCCTCGGCCTTGAAGTCCGGGCTGCTCAGCTCAAAGCCCGCCTTTGGCGCGCGGGCGCAAAACCCCGTTCCTTGAAACGACAAAAGCGCCGCCGCCAGGCCCGCGCCGATCCACGCCGCCGTTCTCATCTCCCCTCCAGAGAAAAGCCCCGGGACACCCGACTCTCGACCACTAGACTCCGGACTTCAGCAAAGGCAACTGCCTTTCCGCGTAACCCCTGTAGTGGGCCGCGGATTCCACGATGTTTTTCACTTCCTCGTCGCTGACGCGGCGGATCACCCTGCCCGGCACCCCCAGCACCAGCGAGCGGGGCGGGATCTTCTGTCCCTCGGCCACCAGGGCCCCGGCGCCGATGACGCATTCCTCGCCCACTTCGGCCAGGTTCAGCAGCGTGGCGTGCATGCCGACCAGGCAGCGCGGGCCGACGCGGCAGCCGTGCACGCAGGCCAGGTGCCCCACCACGCAGTCCTCGCCGATCTCGGCCGGGGCGTGGTGGTGGTTGTCCCCCACCGCGCCGTCCTGCATGTTGCTCCCCCCCCCCACCCGGATGAAGTTGTAGTCGCCGCGCAGCACCGCGTGGGGCCAGAGGCTGACCTCCTCGCCCAGGTCCACGTCGCCGATCACCACGGCCGTCTCGTGGGCCCTGGCGCCCCGGCCGAAACGCGGCCACTTGCCCATGTATTCCTGGATCATTTTACCTTCACCGAGGCTTTTTGCCGCAAAATCTTGTCCGTCTCGAAATGCTTCAGGGTCACCCCGACCCCGAACTTGGAGAAGACCTCCTGCAGCTGCTCGAAATGCGAATGGAAGTATTCCATGCCGTCCTGGTACCCCTTCTGCACGATCTTCATCCGCCCCTCCAGCGAAAGCAGGTTCTGGTTGAACATGGAGGTGTCGTAGGACGAGGGCTGCACCAGCAGGGTGTCGATCTCCGGGTGCATGGCCGCGATCATGTCCATGTCCAGGCGCATGCGGAACTGGCAGTCGATGCGGAAGACCTGGTCGGTGATCATGGCGGGGCCCATCTCGCGCATGGGCGAGGCGGGCTTGAAGCCCAGCCGGTCCACCAGGCGCACCCGCGAGCGGTCGTTGCGGATGGGCACGGTGGGATTGACGATGAAGATCAGCTTGGCGCCCCGGGCCACGGCGATGTCCGGGTGGGCCA
>JAJYGY010000281.1 GCA_021790555.1 bacterium | reverse complement strand
AGCCGGCCCAGCCTCGCCATTGAGTGGCCGTCGAAACCGGGATCGCCGTTGATCCCGACCGTTGATTCCGGAGCGCACCGTTGCGCCCGTTTCCAACGGCCAAGATGATAGCAAAAACCGGTCCCGCCGGGGCCGGAAAAAGGCCCCTTGGAAGCCATTTTCGCTTCCGCGGCGGAAAAATATTTTTCCGGTAATTTTTCCGCGGCGGGGAAAAACGGTATATCATGGCCAAGCCTTCAGGAAAGGGTGCGCCCATGCCCCCCACATTCGACACCGCCAAACACCTCGTGCTGACCCTGCGCCGCGCCGGCCACCAGGCCCTGCTGGCCGGGGGCTGCGTGCGCGACGGGCTGCTCGGCCGCGCGCCCAAGGACTTCGACATCGCCACCTCGGCCCAGCCCGACCAGGTGCGGGCGCTTTTCCCGCGCAGCGAGGCCGTGGGGGCGGCCTTCGGCGTGATCCTGGTCATCGAAGCGGGCGCGCCCTACGAGGTGGCCACCTTCCGCCAGGACGGCAGCTACAAGGACGGCCGCCGGCCGGAATGGGTGAAGTTCAGCACGGCCGAGGAGGACGCCCTGCGCCGCGACTTCACGGTCAACGGCATGTTCCTGGACCCGGAAACCGGCGAGATCCTGGACCACGTGGGAGGCCGGGAGGACCTGGCCAAAAAGGTGCTGCGCTGCATCGGCTCCCCGGAGCGGCGCTTCTATGAGGACAAACTGAGGGTGCTTCGCGCCGTCCGCTTCGCCGCCGAACTGGGCTTCGAGCTGGAGTACCACACCTGGGCTGCCGCGCGCGACTTCGCCCCCCAGGTCACCCAGGTGGCCTGGGAGCGGCTGGCCCAGGAGACCGGCAAGCTGCTGGTCTGCGCCGGCCGGCGCAGGGGCCTGGAACTGATGGACCAGGCCGGCCTTCTGAAGGCCCTGCTGCCCGAACTGGAGGCGCTGAAGGGCGTGGCCCAGCCGCCCCAGTACCACCCTGAAGGCGACGTGTGGGCCCACACCCTGCTGCTGATGGAAAAGCTGGAGGACCCCGGCCGGGACCTGGCCTGGGCCGGCCTGCTGCACGACACCGGCAAGCCCGCCTGCTTCAGCCACGAGCCCGGCGACCGCATCCGCTTCCACGGCCACGAGGTCAAGGGAGCCGAGATCGCCCTGGCCGTGGCCCGGCGTTTCCGGCTTTCCAGGGATTCCACCGACAGGATCGTGGCCCTGGTGCGCCAGCACCTGGCCATCAACCAGGTCAGGGAGATGCGCGCCTCCACGCTCAAGCGGCTGCTCCGCCAGGAGATTTTTACGGACCTGCTGGCCCTGCACCGGGCCGACTGCCTGGCCAGCCACGGCGACCTGGGCCTGCACGGCTTTTGCCTGGAAAAAATGGAGGAATTCGGAAAGGCGGGCGCCCAGGAGGCCCTCAAGCCGCCTCCCCTGCTGGGAGGCACGGACCTGGCGGGCATGGGCTTCAAGCCGGGTCCCATCTTCCGCCGGATCCTGGACGCCCTGGAAACGGAACAGCTGGAAGGCAGGATCCTGGAAAGGCAACAGGCCCTGGATTTCGTGGAGTCCCATTTCGGCGGGAAGGGCAAGGATAAAATAAAGTAGCGAAAACGTTGAACCAGTTCCCTTTGCCAGGTTTTGTTACATTTCCGTGGACAGAAACCGGGCCAGTCCATAAAATGTTTTGGATCAAAAACCCCGATTTCCACTGTTTTCAACCCCCTTCCGGACGATAAAAGGGGTGGCTCCACGCCCCTGGACGGAGGATTTTCAGGTTTTCCTTTGACCGAGCAGCAGACCGACCCGGAATGGGAGGCCGCACAGAAGAAATTGAAGCGCCGGCTGGGCAGCATGATGCTGGTGTGCGTGATGCTGGCCGTTCCGGTGGCCATCTGCACCTGGAGGCTTTTCAGCGTGTACGGCAACATGCACCAGCAGGAGGATTGGGCCAGGGCCCAGCTGGCCAAACCCGACCCCAATCCCCAGGCCTATTCCATCCTGGGCGCGGATTACCTGAGCAAGGGCGAAATCGCCAAGTCCCTGCCCCTGCTGCGCAGGGCCGCGGCCGAGGGCCCCAAGCGCAACAGCGTGCTCACCTACTGCTACCTGGCCGAAGCCGACCTGCGGGGCATGCAGTCCGGCGTCTCCACCACCTCCAAGGCGGAGGCGCTGCGGGCCCTGGGCCAGGCCGAATCCATGGCCAAGGCCATGCCCCGGGGGGGCGCGGCGGCCACCTACTACGAGATCGGCCGTCTGGACGCGCAGCTGGGCGACCTGCAGGGCGCGGTGCGCAACCTGACCCAGGCCCGCGACCTGCAGAGGGACGACTGGGTGGAGCTGGGGGACGGCAGGCGCTACCGGCAGCCGGGCGTGGCGGACCTCTACGCCAAGCAGCTGGGCGCGGCCCAGGAGGCCCTGGACCAGAGCAGGCTGAAGCGGCCGGCGGCGGCCGGAAATCCCTGAAGGCGGGGACTTGAACGCGGCGGGGGCGGCGGCGATGGAAACGGCCCACAAGGGCATTCTCGAACAAAGGAAACACGAAAGGATCGTCGCCACCATGCAGATCAAGTACTATATCGTGGAAAAGGAGTACGCCGAAAAGCTGGCGCGGGAATCGGCCTACAAGGACACCCGGGTCGAGCACCTGCGCGACCTGCCCATGCCCAGGACCATGCTTTCGGGCGTGACCGAAAACATCTCGGTGGGCGGCCTGGCCCTGGTGACCGAGCAGCCCATCGCCCTGGGCACCTGCGTGGTGGTGGACCTCACCATCCCCAACCTGCCCCTGCCCCTGCGCGCCCTGGCCGAGGTGGTGCGTTCCGAGTCGGACAGCGGCCAGGTGGTGGACAAGACCATCCGGTCCTACCGTTCCGGCCTGAAGATCGTCGCCATCAACAAGGACGACATGAAGCGCATCGAGAACTACATCATCGAACAGAAGCTCAAGAAGTAGCCGTTTCCGGAATTCCCCGCTTGGTGGAGACATGGCGAAAACCGACGAAAAGGACAAGAAGGGCGCCAAGGGCGAGTACACGGCCCAGAACATCACCGTGCTGGAGGGCCTGGAGGCCGTGCGCAAGCGGCCCGGCATGTACATCGGCCCCACCAACGAGTACGGCCTGCACCACATGATCTGGGAGGTCGTGGACAACAGCGTGGACGAGGCCATGGCCGGCCACTGCAACCTCATCGAGGTGACCCTGCACGCCGACCAGTCCGTCACCGTGCAGGACAACGGGCGCGGCATCCCGGTGGACATCCAGAAGCAGCAGAAGAAGTCCGCCCTGGAGGTGGTGATGACGGTCCTCCACGCCGGCGGCAAGTTCGACCACGACACCTACAAGGTTTCGGGCGGCCTGCACGGCGTGGGCGTGTCGGTGGTCAACGCGCTCTCCGAGTGGCTGGAGGTGGAGGTGCGGCGCGACGGGGCCATCCACGCCCAGCGCTACGAGAAGGGCGTGGCCACCGGGCCGGTGAAGTCGCGCGGCGAGGCCAGGAAGACCGGCACCAAGACCACCTTCAAGCCGGACAAGACGGTCTTCTCGGTGCTGGAATTCAACCACGACACCGTGGCCAACCGCCTGCGCGAGCTGGCCTTCCTCAACAAGGGACTCACCATCCGCTTCCGCGACGAGCGCGGCAAGGAGGTGAAGGAGCAGGAGTTCGTCTTCGAGGGCGGCATCGCGGCCTTCATCAAGCACCTGGGCAAGGCCAAGACGGTGCTGCACGCCACCCCCATCAGCATCCAGAAGGAAAAGGACAACGTGGGGGTGGAAGTGGGCATGCAGTGGAACGACGGCTACAGCGAGAACATCTTCTGCTTCGTCAACAACATCAACACCACCGACGGGGGAAGCCATCTGGTGGGCTTCAAGGGGGCGCTGACGCGCGCGGCCAACAAGTACGCCCGCTCCTCCGGCCTGATCAAGAACGACAAGGTGAACCTCGAATCCGACGACGTGCGCGAGGGGCTCACCGCCGTCATCAGCTGCAAGGTGCCCGACCCCCAGTTCGACAGCCAGACCAAGGGAAAGCTGGTCAACCCCGAGGTGAAGGACATCGTGCAGTCGGTGGTCTACGACGAGCTGTGCACCTTCTTCGAGGAGAACTCCTCGCTGGCCCGCAAGATCCTGGACAAGGCCGTCACCGCCGCCGAGGCCCGCGAGGCCGCCCGCAAGGCCCGCGAGCTGACCCGCCGCAAGGGCGCCCTGGACGGGTCGGGGCTGCCGGGCAAGCTGGCCGACTGCAGCGAGAGCGACGCGGCCCTGTGCGAGATCTACCTGGTGGAGGGCGACTCGGCCGGCGGCAGCGCCAAGCAGGGCCGCGACCGCCGCTTCCAGGCCATCCTGCCGCTGCGGGGAAAGATCCTCAACGTGGAGAAGACCCGCATCGACAAGATGCTCTCCAACGAGGAGATCCGCGCCATGATCACGGCCATGGGCACGGGCATCGGCGAGAGCGAGTTCAACATCGACAAGACCCGCTACCACAAGATCGTCATCATGACCGACGCCGACGTGGACGGGGCCCACATCCGCACCCTGCTGCTCACCTTCTTCTACCGCCAGATGCGCCAGCTGCTGGAGAAGGGCTACGTCTACATCGCCCAGCCCCCGCTCTACAAGATCAAGCGCGGCAAGCGCGAGCAGTACCTGCAGACCGAGAAGGAGATGGACCAGTTCCTCATCGAGTCGGGCACCGACGGGGCGCGGCTGGTGCGGCTGGGCAAGGGCAAGGCCGAATCGGCCCTGCCGGCGGACAAGTTCCGCGAGCTGGTGGAGGACTTCGCCGCCCTGGACCGGATCCTGCCCCGGCTGCAGCGCCAGATGCAGGGCCAGGAAAACCTGGAGGCCTACCTGAAGCTGCGCGCCAAGGACGCCAAAAAGGTGACCCTTTACCTGGTGCCCACCGTGGACGGGCCCGCCTTCGCCGCCACGGACGACGAACGCGACAAGCTGCTGGCCAGGGCGAAAAAGGCCGCCAAGACGAACAAGGACGAAAACCCCGAGGACGCCCTGTTCGGCGAGATTTCGCGCGACCCCAGCCAGAAGCCGAAGGAAAAGGACCATGTGGAGCTGGCCGACCTGGGCGAGCTGCGCGAGATGGAGGATCTGGTGAAGCGCCTGGAGAAGAAGGGCATCAGCGCCGAGGAGATCCTGGAGGAGGAGGCCGAGCAGTTCGCCGCCCAGGCCAAGGACGCCAAGGCCCCCCGGCCGCTCTACCGCCTGGAGACGGAAAAGCAGTCCTTCGACCTGTCCTCGCCGCGTGAGGTGGTGGAGAAGGTGAAGGAGCTGGGCAAGCAGGGCATCACCCTGCAGCGCTACAAGGGCCTGGGGGAGATGAACCCCGAGCAGCTGTGGGAGACCACCATGGACCCGGCCAAGCGCACCCTGCTGCAGGTGAAGCTGGAGGACGCCGTGGAGGCCGACCGCATCTTCAGCGTGCTGATGGGCGACCAGGTGGAGCCCCGGCGCCTTTTCATCCAGAACCACGCGCCCGAGGTCAGGAACCTGGACGTGTGAAGCCGGAGGGATCATGGCCGAAGAGAAGGAAAAAGACCGGGGCTTCCTGAGGGGCGTGCTGCTGTTCCGCGACCTGCCCGACGGCGAGCTGGCCAAGGTGGCCCAGCTGCTGGTGGAGAAGAAGGTGGGCAAGCACCACGTCATCTTCGAGGAGGGCGAGCAGGGCAACGCCTTCTACCTGATCAAGTCCGGCCTGGTGAAGATCAGCAAGGCCGCCAGCGACGGCAGGGCCAAGACCCTGGCCATCCTGAAGCAGGGGGAGTTCTTCGGCGAGATGTCCATGCTCTCGGAGGAGAAGCGCACGGCCTCGGCCGAGGCCCTGCTGGAGACGCGCCTCTACGTGCTGGACAAGCCCAACTTCTCGGCCCTGATCAACAAGAACCCCCTGCTGAGCCTGCAGATCATCCGCACGCTCATCGAGCGCCTGGCCCAGGCCGACCGGCAGATCAAGAACCTGGCCCTGGGCAACTCGCGCGCCAAGGTGGCCGACATCCTGCTGTTCCTGGCCGAGCAGTTCGGCAACCGCGACAAGCTGCCCACCAAGGTGAACATCAAGCTGACCCACCAGGAGATCGCCGACCTGGCCGGCCTGGCCCGCGAGACCACCACCAAGCTGCTCAACGAGTTCGTGCGCGACGGCGCCATCCAGCTGGCCGACAAGGAGATCGAGATCGTGGACGTGGCCAAGCTGCGGGAATGGGTGATGTAGCCCTTCGACGGGCTTAAGGCGATGCCGCCCGGTCGCGGCGGATTCAACCAAGGTGAAATCGACATGCTCGACGTGAAGTTCGTGCGGGAAAACCTGGAGGCCGTGGCGGCCGGGCTGAAGCGGCGCGGGGTGGAGTTCGACCAGGCCGGTTTCAAGGCCATCGAGGAGGGCCGGCGCAGGGCCCTGACGTCGGTGGAACAGCTGAAGGCTCAAAAGAATGATTTGTCGAGGCAGATCGGGATCCTAAGGAGAGACCCAACGAATATGGTGTCTGGCTTGGGTAATTCAAAAATAAATGACCTTATGGGGCAGGTAAACTCGCTCTCAATGCAAATCACAGATAAAGAATTGGAAGCCAAAAAGTGGGAAGACGACCTCTGGAATCTCCTGAAGAACACGCCCAACCTGCCGCACGCCGACGTGCCCGAGGGATTGACCGCGGAGCAGAACAGGCAGGTGCGCGCCTGGGGCGACAAGCCCACCTTGCCCTTCAAGCCCAAGACCCACTGGGAACTGGGAGAGGCCCTGGGCGTCCTGGACTTTGAGAGGGCCGCCAAGATCACGGGCGCGCGCTTCACGGTGTACCGCGGCGCGGGCGCCCGGCTGGAGCGGGCCCTGCTCAACTTCATGCTGGACCTGCAGACCAACGAGCGCGGTTACCTGGAACACCAGGTGCCCCTGATGGTCAACGCCGATTCCATGTTCGGCACCGGCCAGCTGCCCAAGTTCGAGGAGGACATGTTCAAGGTGCCCTTCCGCGCCGGGGACGACAAGGCCGAGGAGAGGAACTTCTACCTCATCCCCACGGCCGAGGTGCCGCTGACCAACCTGCGGCGCGGGGAGGTGCTGAAGGAGGAGGAGCTGCCCCTCCAATACACCGCCTGCACGCCCTGCTTCCGCAAGGAGGCCGGGGCCTACGGCAAGGATACCAAGGGCATGGTGCGGCAGCACCAGTTCAACAAGGTGGAGCTGGTCAAATTCACCACGCCCGAGACCAGCTACGAGGAGCATGAGAAGCTGGTGGCCGACGCCGAGGAGGTGCTCAGGCGCCTGAAGCTGCCCTACCGGGTGATGCTTCTGTGCGCCGGCGACATGGGTTTCGGCGCGGCCAAGTGTTACGACCTGGAGGTCTACCACGCCGGCACGGACAAGTGGTGGGAATGCTCGTCCTGCTCCAACTTCGAGGACTTCCAGGCCCGCCGGGCCAACATCAAGTTCAAGGGCAGGGACGGCAGGACCCGCCTGGCGCACACGCTCAACGGCTCGGGCCTGGCGACCAGCCGCCTGCTGCCCGCCATCCTGGAGAACTACCAGCAGGCCGACGGCTCGGTGCTGGTTCCCGAAGCCCTGCGGCCCTACCTGGGCGGGGTGGAGAAGATTTTCGCCCCGCCCTCCGGGCGTTGAATGGAGAAGGAGCTTCTTTTCAAGGTTGCCACGCCCCTTGGATTCGAGGTCCGCTGCAGCCGGCCGTACTGGGACTTCCTGGTGTCGGAAAAGCATCCGGCGTTGAAGGGAAGGGAAGAGGACGTCAAGCTGGCCCTTGTCGATCCCGTGGAGATCCGTGGAAGCCGGAAGGACAAAGAAGTATACTTGTTTTATTCGGGCGGCCAGCCCCGCTGGCTTTGCGCCGTGGCGAAAAAGGACGGAATGGACGGCTTTTTGGTCACGGCTTATCCGACGGATAGGGTGAAGATCGGGGAGGTCGTATGGAAAAAATAAAGGTGGTCCACGACCTGACCGGCCATACCCTCACGGTCTGGATGGACGATCCGGGCAAGGAATCCGTCTGCGAGGAAACGACGGATGAAGTGGTGCTGATGAAGGACGCCCAAGGCCGCGTCATCGGTTTTGAACTGCTTCACTTCCGCCCCGAAGTGACGGATACCAGCCTGTCCGTCGAAACCGTCGTTCACGCGTCTTAAGGCGTGGGCGGGTTGCGGGAAGGAGACGGCGGCGGGATATCCCCCTCCCCGCGTCGAGCATTGGAGTGGAAATGGCCCAAGCCCAAGCGCAGAACAAGCCCAAGAACGCCCAGCCGAAGAAGAAGTCCGGCCTGGTCACCGTCTTCGCCGGCATCGCGGTGCTTATCCTCGGCTACGTGTGCCTCGCCAAGGGAAGCATCACCGTGGCGCCCATCCTCATCATCGGCTCCTTCGTGGTGATGGGGGCCGGCATCTTCATCGGCTGGGACTGATCCGGCGGCCGGGCGGCCCGGTCCCCAGACTCTGGTCTCCACGATGTCCATCCCCCCCGAAAGAATCCGGGACCTGCTTGCCGAAGTCGCCGCCCTGTGGCCCGGGGCCTCGGTCTTCCAGATGACCTCGCCGGAGGTGCAGGGGGGCCACGCGGACTTCCTGGTGGTGGCCGACAAGCCGCCCGGGCGCACCCGGGCCCGGGCCCTGGCCGGCCGCCTGGAGGGGCCCCTGGAGAAGTCGGGCCACGTGCTGTTCATGGCGCGCGAGGAGTTCGAGGCCACGCGGGGGCAGAGCGGACGCCTGGCCTTCCGCGCCGACAAGACGGGAAAACTTCTGGAATCCTAGGTGCCGCCAGGGGCCCCGGCGCGGGGCCCTTTTTTTCGCGCGGCCGGGATCACCGCTTTTTTGTGACCGCCGTCCTATCGCCAGGGGGCGCGGCGGAGCAGCATGGGCTTGAACCCGATCTTGAGGAGAGCCCATGAAACTGCACGCCAGCTGCCTTTACCTTTGGCCCTACGAGGGCCACCAGACCTTCCAATGCCGCCTGCGCATCTTCCGCGACGAGAGCCGCGACCTGGTCGTGGCCTCGGACTGGGGAAGCCAGGGCGAGGTGGACAGTTCCATCACCGACGACTTCGCCCGGCTCTACCAGGGCGTCTGCCACGACTTCAGGCTGGGCGGCACGGGAAGGGAGGTGCTCTGGTTCGAGCACTACTGCCGCGGCTGGGAACGCCGCCAGCCCCATCCCTCGGGCCAGCCGGGTTGCGGACCCTTCTGGTCCAGGGTGCTGCTGGGCCCCGCGCCCGCGGGGGACCGGCGTGTCCGCCGCCAGCCCCATTCCGGGCCCGAACGCCGCCGCAGCCGCAAGGTGGCCGACTCGCTGCAGGCCGTGTGGCAGCCCTGCAGCGAGTCGGAACTCCACGGCCTGGTGGGGGAGGAGTTCTACCAGGCCCGCATCTGCCCGCCGGCCCCGCGTCCCCTGGGCACGCCGGTGGGACCGCGGGCCTGAACGCCCGGAGCCCGCGGCTGGACGGATTCCGTCGCGGATTTTCAAGCCATGGTGGGTGATTTCCGCCACCGCCTTCCTTGACATTTCCAACCCTCCAGCGTAGCCTTTCCCGAGAGGACCTTCCCCCTCGCTTCCGCTCGGGTTTGGGCATGCCGTCCGCGCGCACCCGCAAACTGATCGAGATGGACAAGCGGCATGTCTGGCATCCCTTCACCCAGATGAAGGACTGGCTTGCCGACCCCGAGCCCCTGGTCATCGAAAAGGGCCGGGGCGCGGAGCTGGTGGACACCGACGGCCGCCGTTACCTGGACGGCATCTCCTCGCTGTGGGTGACCGTGCACGGCCACCGCAAGGCCGAGATCGGCCGGGCCATCAGGGCCCAGCTGGGCCGGGTGGAACATTCCACCCTGCTGGGCCTGGCCAACGTCCCCTCCATCGAGCTGGCCGCCGAACTCGTCAAAATCGCCCCCAAGGGCCTCACCAAGGTCTTCTATTCCGATTCCGGCTCCACGGCCGTGGAGATCGCCCTGAAGATGGCCTTCCAGTACTGGCAGAACCGGGGCCAGCAGCGCCGCCGCTTCGTCACCCTGAAGGAGGGCTATCACGGCGACACCATCGGCTCGGTCAGCCTGGGCGGCATCGACCTCTTCCACCAGGTCTACCGGCCCCTGCTCTTCGAAACCGAAAGGGTGGAGGCCCCCTACTGCTACCGCTGCCCCCTGGGCCTGCGCCATCCCTCCTGCGGGATCGCCTGCCTGGATTCCCTCGAAACCATCCTGAAGGAAAAGTCGGGCGAGATCGCCGCCGTGGTGATGGAGCCGCTGATGCAGGGCGCGGCCGGCATGATCAGCGCGCCCCCGGGCCACCTGAAGCGGGTGCGCGAACTGACCCGGCGCGCCGGCGTGCTGCTGGTGGCCGACGAGGTGGCCACCGGATTCGGCCGCACCGGCCAGATGTTCGCCTGCCAGCGCGAGGGGGTGGTGCCCGACCTGATGGCCGTGGCCAAGGGCCTCAGCGGCGGCGTGCTGCCCTTGGCCGCCACGCTGGTGTCGGAGGAGGTCTACCGGGGCTTCCTCTTCCCCTATTCGGACCAGAAGACCTTCTTCCACGGGCACACCTACACCGGCAACCCCCTGGCCTGCGCGGCGGCCCTGGCCAACCTGCGGCTGTTCAGGAAGGAGAAGACCCTGGCGCGCCTGCGGCCCAAGATCCGGGCCCTGCGGCGCGGCCTGGAATCCCTGCGCGGGCTGAGGCACGTGGGCGACATCCGCCAGCAGGGGTTCATGGCCGGGATCGAGCTGGTGAGGGACAAGGCCACCCGGGAGGAGTACCCCTGGGAGGAGGCCGTGGGGGTGAAGGTGTGCCGCAGGGCGCGCGACAAGGGCGTGCTCCTGCGGCCCCTGGGGGCGGTGGTGGTGCTGATGCCGCCGCTGGGCATCCGCATGGACCAGCTGCAAAGGCTGCTGCGCGTGACGCGCGACAGCATCGAGGAGGTCACCGAGGAGCCCTGAGGCCCCCGGCGGCCCCCGGAAGGAAGGGGCGATGAAGGAAAAGGACACTTCGCGGCTGCGCGCCGAGAACATCCTGCTGAAACAGCAGCTGCAGGCCTACCAGCTGCGCCGGGCCCAGGCCAACCTGCAGATCTTGCAGCTGGTGGAGTTCAACAACCGGGTGCTGGGCAACCTGGCCCTGGGCCTGGTGGCGCTGGACGCCAAGGGCCTCATCAGCCTGATCAACCAGCGCGCCGCGGAAATACTGGAATGCCCGCCGGTGCACGCCAAGGGCAAGCCGCTTTCGAAGTACCTGGTGGAGAAGGGCGGCCCGGCCAAGGGGCTGCTGCGCAGCCTGCAGAGCAGGCTGGAGACCATCCGGGGCGAGGCCACGCTGCGCCTGGCCGGCGGCCGGGAGCGCCTGGTCAGCTACGACATCTCCACCCTGGTCTCGCCCCAGGGCGGGCGCGAGGGATCCATCCTTCTGCTGGCCGACCTGACCCGCCTGCGCGAGCAGGAACTGCGCCTGCAGCGCCAGGAACAGCTGGCCTCGGTGGGGCGCCTTTCGGCCGACATCGCCCACCAGGTGAAGAATCCCCTGGCCGGCATCCAGTCGCTGCTGCAGGTGAGCCTGGGGCGGCTGGCCGCCGAGCCCCAGGTGAAGGCCAACCTCGAGATGGTGCTGGAGGAGGTGCGCAAGCTGGACCGCCTGGTTTCGGACACCCTGCGTTTCGCCCGCCCGGTGGCCCTGGACGCCCAGCCCCTGGCCCTCAACGAGGTGGTCATCGAGGCCCTGGGCCTGGTGACCCCGGGCAGTTCCCTGCCCAGCATCCGGGTGGAAAGGCAGCTGGCCCTGCCCTCGCCCCTGGTGCTGGCGGACCGCAGCCAGCTTCGCGAGGTCATCCTGAACCTGGTGCACAACGCCTTGGAATCCATGCCCAAGGGAGGCGCGCTGGGGGTGCGCACGGGCATGCAGAAGGGCGGCAAGGCGGCCGAGGCCAAGGGGCCGATGGCCTTCATCAAGGTCAAGGACACCGGAGCCGGCATCCCCGCCTCGGTGGCGGCGCACATCTTCGACCCCTTCTTCACCACCAAGCCCAAGGGCTCGGGCCTGGGCCTGCCCACCTGCCGGCGCATCGTGGATTCGCTGGGGGGCAACATCGAGTTCAGCAGCAAGCCCGGCAGGGGCGCGCTTTTCACCGTTCTCTTGCCGGTGGTGGGCGGCCACTGAAACCCGGGAACCGGCCCGGGGGAACGGGCCGGACGGACACCACAACCCCACATTGAGGAGACAGCCATGCCCAGCCGAATCCTGGTCGTCGACGACGAGAAGGCCATCCGCACCTCGCTGGAACAGGGCCTTTCGGCCCCGGAACGCGAGGTGATGACCGCGGGCAGCGGGCGCGAGGCCCTGCAGCTGCTGCGCAAGACCAAGCCGGACCTGGCCCTGCTGGACATCAAGCTGCCCGACGCCGACGGCGTGGACCTGCTGCGCCGCTTCCGCCGCCACCGGCCCGACCTGCCGGTGATCATGGTGACGGCCTACGGCGACACCGAGCTGGTGGTCTCGGCCATGAAGGCCGGCGCCGAAAACTACCTCACCAAGCCCTTCGACCTGGAGCAGCTGCGGCGTCTGGTGAACGGGCTGGTGGAGAACCGCCAGCTGAAGTCGCAGGTGGAGAACCTGAAGGCCGAGCAGCGCCGTCGCCTGGAGGAGGAGAAGATCTTCCAGAGCCGCAACGACAAGATGAAGGACGTGGTGTCCATGGCCGACAAGATCTCCGACGGCGGGAACACCCCGGTGCTGCTGCAGGGCGAGACGGGCACGGGCAAGCGGCTGCTGGCGGGCCGCATCCACCTGGCCTCGCCGCGCAAGGGAAAGCCGTTCCTGGAATTCAACTGCGCCGCGGTGCAGGGGCCAGGCGCCGAAGCCGAGCTTTTCGGGTCCGAATCCGGCCCGGATTCCAGCCGCAGGGTGAAGCAGGGCCTGCTGGAAATGGCCGACGGGGGCAGCCTGTTCCTGGACGAGGTCTCCGAGCTGGCCGCCTCGGCCCAGGTGAAGCTGCTGCGCTACCTGGAGAGCCGCAGCTACAAGCGCGTGGGCGGCACCCAGGACTGCTTCCCCGACGTGCGCATCCTGGCGGCCACCAACGAGGACCTGGGGGACGCCGTGCGCGAGAAGCATTTCCGCCAGGACCTCTATTTCCGCCTGAAGGTCATCCCCCTGTTCATCCCGCCCCTGCGCGAGCGCCGCGAGGACCTGCTGCCGCTGGCCAACCATTTCCTGGCGGGCTACGCCACCCAGTTCCGCAAGGACGCCAAGAAGTTCTCCGGCGAGGCGGCCGAGAAGCTGGTGGGCTACCACTGGCCCGGCAACGTGCGCGAGCTGAAGAACGTGGTGGAGCGGGCCGTGCTGCTTTCGGGCGGCGAATCGCTGGGCTGCGAGCACCTGCCCAACGAGGTGATGCTGGCAACCTCCATGCTCAACACGCCCGGCCTGACCCCCCAGGCGCCCCTGGAGGACGTGGAAAAGAAGTACATCCTGGAGGTCTTCACCGCCAACCGCCAGAACCTCTCGCGCACCGCCCGCCTGCTGCAGATCAGCCGGTCCACCCTGCGCGAGAAGCTGCAGCGCTACGGGGTGGCCCGGGGAAGGAAGTGGAGGTGAGGCGCGGGGGAGCAAAGCCGGGGAAGGCGCGCTGGTCCCCGGCCCCGCGTTGTGGTAAAAAGGCGGGAGGCGGAAGCCCCGCCGGGACCGGCGGTCCGAAATGCGCGAATTTCCAACGGAAGAGCTGACGTGAGTCCCTGCCACGGCCCCAAGGAGATCCCCCACCTGTTTTCCGTGCGCGGCGAGCAGGTGGTGGGCATGCTGCACCTTCCCGCCTCGCCCGGCCCGCATCCCTGCGTGGCCTGCCTTCACGGCACCTGCGGCAGCAA
>JAJYGY010000025.1 GCA_021790555.1 bacterium | reverse complement strand
CCAGCCCAGTTCCTGCCAGCCCTTGTAGGGGCTCATGGCGAATTGGAACATCACCACCGGAAGGTTGGCCATGGGTTTGCCCAGGTTCACGTTCCAGAACTGGTTGTTGAGGGCCGTGAAGAGCAGCGGGGCGGTCTCGCCGCTGATGCGGGCGATGCCCAGCAGCAGGCCGGTGAGGATGCCCGAGGCCGCGGCCCGGTAGCTGACCTGCGTGACCATCTTCCAGTAGGGGGCCCCCAGGGCCAGGGCGGATTCGCGCATGGCCGTGGGAACCAGCTTCAGCATTTCATCCGTGGTGCGCAGCACCACCGGGATGATGATGATCGCCAGGGCCAGGCCCCCGGCCAGGCCTGAAAAATCGCCGGTGGGGACCACCACGATGGCGTAGATGAAGAGGCCCGCCACGATCGAGGGCAGGCTCAGAAGCACGTCGTTGAAGAACCGCACCAGGTTTGCCAGGCGGCTCTTGTCGGCGAATTCGGCCAGGTAGGTCCCGGCCAGGATGCCGATGGGGGCCCCCACCAGCACTCCGATGCCCACCATGATGGCGCTGCCCACGAAGGCGTTCAGCAGCCCGCCCGGGTTCCCGGGAGCCGGGGTGTTCCGGGTGAAGAGCTGCCAGTTGACGGCCGGCAGGCCTTCCCGGACGGTGGTGTAGAGGATCCAGCCCAGGAAAAACAGGCCCACCAGGGTGATCAGGGCCGAAGCCGTGAGCACCGCGACGTTGGCCAGCTTGCGCCTCAGGAAGATCCACTTCACAGGCCACCCCTCACGAATTCGCCCCGGACTGCTTTTCCACCCGCCACAGCAGGTAATGGGCCAGGACCAGGACCAGGAAAGTGAGGATGAAGAGGATGAAGCCCAGTGCCAGCAGCGAGGACTTGTACATGGGCGTGGTCGCCTCGGTGAACTCGTTGGCCAGCACGGCCGAAATGGTGGTGCCGGGCTGCAGCAGGGAGCTGGACCAGTCGTGGGCGTTGCCGATGACGAAGGTGACGGCCATGGTCTCGCCCAGGGCCCGGCCCAGGCCCAGGAAGATGGCGCCGCTGACCGCGGCCCGGGTGTAGGGCAGCACCACGGACTTGGCCACCTCCCAGGTGGTCGCCCCCAGGCCGAAGGCCGATTCCTTGAGCAGCACCGGGGTCAGGGAGAATACCTCGCGCATGACCGAGCTGATGATGGGGATGATCATGATGGCCAGGATGATGCCGGCCGTGAGCATGCCGATGCCCATGGGAGGGCCGCTGAAGAGGAAGCCCAGCAGGGGCAGGGCGCCCAGATGGGCGCTGATCCAGGGCTCGATGTCCAGGGCCATGAGGGGGGCCAGGACGAAGAGGCCCCACATGCCGAAGATCACGCTGGGGATGGCGGCGAGCAGCTCGATGGCGTCGCTGACCGGCCTCTTGAGCCAGAGGGGGGCCAGTTCGGTGATGAACAGGGAGATGCCGAAACTGACCGGAACGGCGATCACGATGGCGATCAAGGAGGCCACCACCGTGCCGTAGATGGCCACCCAGGCTCCGTACTGGTCGGTGACCGGGTTCCACACCGAGGTCCACAGAAAGGGCAGGCCGAACTTCTTGAACGCCAGGCGTCCTTCCCAGAGCAGGGACAGGGCGATGGCCGCCACCAGCACCAGGGAAAAGACCGCCAGGGCCATGGTCGTGCGGCGGAAAAGGGCGTCGAAAAACCTGTCCCTTCTCTTGATGGGGGTCACCAGGAAGGCCCGATCCGGGGGCTCTTCGAGTTTTTTTTCGACTTCGGTGAGGGCGCCCACGGAAAACCCGCTTTCTTGAAACCTTGGGGTTTGAGAAAAGCCCCTGCCGGAGGGATTTCCCCTCCGGCAGGGGCTTTTCAGCTTTCCTTCCGAACCTTGCCCGCCCCGGGGAGAATTAAAGCCCCAGGTACTTTTTCCAGTAGACCTTGATCGCCCTGAGGGTCTTGGCCGGCAGGGGACCGAAACCCAGCGACTCGGCCATCTTCTGGCCGTGCTCGTAGCCCCAGGAGAAGAACTTCAGCACGTTGGCGTTGGAATCCTTCGGCGCGTTCGTGCGCATGATCTCCCAGGTGCCGCCCGAAATGGGCCAGGACTCGGCGCCCGGCTGGTCGGTGAGGACCACGTAGAAGTCCTCGTGCTTGGTGAAGTCCACGTGGGACGCGGCCGCCTGGAAGCCCTTCAGGCTGGGCTTCAGGATCCTGCCGGCGCTGTTGATCATGCGCGCGTAGTCCATGTGGTTTTCCTGGATGTAGGCGTACTCCACGTACCCGATCGACCCGGGAACCTGCAGCACGTAGGCCGCCACGCCGGGGTTGCCCTTGCCGCCCACGCCGGTGGGCCAGGCCACCGAGACGTCCTCGCCGATCTTGGCCTTCCATTCCGGGCTGACCTTGCACAGGTAGTCGCAGAAGGTGAAGGTCGTGCCGGACCCGTCGGAGCGGTGCACCACCACGATGTTCATGTCGGGCAGCTTCAGGCGCGGGTTCAGCTTGGCGATTTCAGGGTCGTTCCACTTGGTGACCTTGCCCATGTAGATGTCGGCCACCAGGGGTCCGTCCACGATCAGCTGGCCGGCCTTGATGCCGGGAACGTGGTAGACGATGTCCTCGCCGGCGATGGCCGTGGGGAACTGGATGAGGTTGTTCTTGCGCAGCTCTTCGGAAGTGAGGGGCTTGTCGCTGGCGCCGAAGTTCACCGTGCCGGCCTTGATCTGGGCGATGCCGCCGCCGGAACCGATGGCCTGGTAGTTCATCTGCACGCCCTTTTCCGTCTGGTACTTCGCGGCCCACTTGGCCAGCAGGGGGTACACCCAGGTGCTTCCCGCGCCGGTGATCGAGGTCATGTCGGCACTGGCGCCAGCCGCCACCAGCGCGAACCCGG
>JAJYGY010000352.1 GCA_021790555.1 bacterium | reverse complement strand
CCGATCTTCCACCTCCAGCAGGTAGCGGTAGCGGCGGCGGCGGCGCAGGTCGGCCAGTTCGGCCAGCTTTTCCATCTGTTCGGGCATGAACTTCTGCCCGGCGAATCCAGGCTCCACGGTCATGACCACCACCAGGTCCACCCGCGAAAGGTAGCGGGCCACCCGCGAGACCGGGGTGCCCGGCTTCAGGCAGATGCCCACCTTCTTTCCCGTTGCCCGCAGGCAGCGCAGCACCCGGTCGGGGGTTTCCTGGCATTCCCAGTGGAAGCTGATCCAGTCCGCGCCGGCCCTGGCGAAGGCGTCGGCGAAGCGGGTGGGATGGGAGATCATCAGGTGCACGTCCAGGGGCAGCGCGGTGCGGGGCCGCAGGCTCCTCACCACCACGGGGCCCAGGGTCAGGTTGGGCACGAAGTGCCCGTCCATGACGTCCACGTGGAGCCAGTCGGCGCCGGCCTTGGCGGCCCGGGCGGCCTCCCTGCCCAGGTCGGCGAAATCCGCCGAAAGGATCGAGGGTGCGATCAGTCCTTTCAATTCACCTCTCCAGCTCAGGGAATGGCCTGGTCCACGACCACTTTTCCGGAAAGCATCACCTGGTAGTGGGTCTTGCCGTGGGCCTGCACGGGCACGGAAATGGCGGCGCCCGGCTTCTCCATCTCGTTGTGGACCACCCGGGTTCCCAGGGCGTCGAAGACCGTGATGCGCACGCGGCGCTCGCCGTAGGTGTCGGAGGGCACCTGGTACTGGATGAGGGCGAAGCGGGCCTTGGCCAGGCCGCCGCCCTGCCCCTTGGCCACGTCCAGGCTGACGTCCGTGCCGTTGTCCACCTCGGTGCCGGCCGGCACGCTCTGGGCCAGCACGGCCCCCTGGGCCGCCTGCGGCGCCGCCACCAGGTTCACCGTCTGCAGCACCAGGCCCATCTGCTGCAGGGCCGCCTGGGCCAGGTCCAGGTTGCTGGAGGCGAAGTCGGGCATCACGTAGCGCACGGGTTCGGGCCCAAGGGAGACCAGCAGCGACACCACGTCGCCGTTGGCGATGGTGGTGTCGGCCTCGGGCGACTGCGCGATGACCCCGTCCTCGGGCACCCCGGCCGAATAGACCCGGTCCAGCACTCCCAGCTGCAGGCCGTTTTGTTCCAGCAGGATCTCGGCCTGCCGCCAGGTCAGGCCGGCCAGCCGGGGCGCGGTGACGTTGAGGGGCCCCTTGGAGACCCGCACGTGGATGACCCGGCCCCGCTTGATCTGGGTCTTGGCGGGAATGTCCTGGTGCAGCACGCAGTCGGCCGCCACCGTGCTGGAGAAGTCGCGCTGGTCCACCTTCATGAACAGGCCCAGCTGGTGCAGCTCGCTTTCGGCCAGGTTCTGCGACATGCCCACCAGCGAAGGCATGCTCACGCTGCCCCCCTCGATGGCCAGCTTCATCACCAGGAAGGCCACCAGCACGGCCAGCACGAAGCAGCCGGCGATCAGTTTCACCCAGAACCGAGCCTCATCCATCCGATCCGTCCTCCTTGGCCGCGCCCCCGGCCTCCAGGCTCCTCCGCCTCAGCTGCCCGCAGGCCGCGTCGATGTCCCCGCCCTTCTCGGTGCGCAGCATGGCCGAAAGCCCCAGGCGCTTCAGTTCCGTCTGGAAGGCCGCCACGGCCTGGAAATCCGGGGCCTGGTGGGGCAGGCCGGCCACCGGGTTGTAGGGGATGAGGTTGACCTTGCATTCCAGCCCCTTCAACAGGGCCGCCAGGGCCCGGGCGTCCCCTACCCCGTCGTTCTGCCCGGCGAAAAGCGTGTATTCAAAGGTGAGCTGCAGGCCCGTCTTCTCCTGGTAGGCGCGGCAGGCCCCCATCAGTTCCCTTAAGGGGTAGCGGTCGTTGACGGGCATCAGGGCCCCCCGCGTGGCGTCGTCGGGCGCGTGCAGGGACACGGCCAGCCTGGCCCCCAGGCCGGACTCGGCCAGCTTCAGGATGCCCGGCACCACCCCGCAGGTGCTCACCGTGACGTGGCGCGGACCGAATCCGCGGCCCGCCGGGTCCAGCAGCGTGGCCAGGGATTCGCGCGTGCCCTCCCAGTTGTGCATGGGCTCGCCCATGCCCATGTAGACCAGGTTGTCCAGCTCCAGCCCCTGGTCGGCCTCGATTCCCAGCACCTGGGCCACGATCTCCCAGGAGGAGAGGTGGCGGGAAAAGCCCGAATCGCCCGTGGCGCAGAAGCGGCAGCCCATGGCGCAGCCCACCTGGGTGCTCAGGCATGCCGTGCGCCGGCCCTCGTGGGGCAGGTACACGGATTCCACCAGCTCGCCGTCCGGGCAGCGGAAGAGGTACTTGGTGGTGCCGTCGCGCCTGGAGACCTGGCGCCGGGCCACCGTCAACAGGCTGACGCGGCAGTGGCGCTTCAGTTTCTCGCGCAGGGATTTCGAGAGGTTGGTCATGGACTCGAAATCCCAGGACTTTTTCTTGTAGATCCATTCGGCCAGCTGGACGGCGCGGAAGCGCTTTTCGCCGAACCCCTCCAGGAGGTCCTCCAGCTTTTTCAGGGGCATTCCCAGCAGTTCGATCTTGGGGTCTTCGGGCGGGCCTTGGAGGGCCGCGAGGGGCGGGGTTTCGGTTTGTGTCTGCATGCGGTCACCCTTGTCACAGGGAAACGCGGGTCCACCCGCGTTTGTTGGGCCGGCCCGAGAGGCACGGCACGGAAAGTATAGGGGCGGGGACCGGAAAATTCAACCGCGCCGTGGAAGCGCCTCAGGCCTCCTGGCCGGCCGCCCAGCCCGAGGCCCAGGCCCACTGGAAGTTGTAGCCCCCCAGCCATCCGGTGACGTCCACCACCTCGCCCACGAAATAGAGGCCCGGTACCCGGCGCGACTCCATGCTGCGGGACGACAGTTCCCCGGTG
>JAJYGY010000413.1 GCA_021790555.1 bacterium | reverse complement strand
ATCCTGCGCCTCGATGCCGATGATCTCCTCGATCTCGTGCTTGACCCGCTCGGGATCGGCCGAGGGCAGGTCGATCTTGTTGATGACCGGCAGCACCTCGAGGCCCTGCTCGAGAGCCGTGTAGCAGTTGGCCAGGGTCTGGGCCTCCACCCCCTGCGAGGCGTCCACCACCAGCAGGGCCCCCTCGCAGGCGTCCAGGGAGCGCGACACCTCGTAGTTGAAGTCCACGTGGCCGGGGGTGTCGATCAGGTTCAGCTCGTGGCGCTTCCCCTCCCTTTCCAGGTAGAGGCGGACGGCCTTGGCCTTGATGGTGATGCCCCTCTCGCGCTCCAGGTCCATGCCGTCGAGGTACTGCTCGCGCATCTCCCGCTTTTCCAGCGCCCCGGTGGCCTCCAGAAGCCGGTCGGCCAGCGTGGACTTGCCGTGGTCGATGTGGGCGATGATGCAGAAATTACGGATGTTTTGCTGGTCCATCAAAAAATCCCCTTGGAACTTGTAAAGTGGCGTCGTATTGTAGCAACCTCGTACGGGCCCCGCAACGCCCATTTACCCCGCCGCGGCCCGGCCGCGGATCCCCTGACCACCCCTTTTCCTCTCGAGGAGCCCCCCATGAAACCCCGCGCTTCCCTCCTGGCCGCCCTGGCGGCCCTGGCCTTCGTCCCGTTTTCGGCCCGGGCGGCCTCCCCCTCCCTGGTGCTGGCGAAGACCGCCTCCGGCAAGACCGTCCGGGTGGACCCCTTCAAGGCCGTGGCGGTCATCCGCCTGGCCAAGGGCGGCACCATCGACCTGCGGTTCTACCCCAAGGAGGCCCCCCTCACCGTGGCCAACTTCATCAAGCTGGCCGAAAAGGGCTTCTACGACGGCCTGACCTTCCACCGCGTCATCCCCGGCTTCGTGGCCCAGGGCGGCGATCCCAAGGGGGATGGAAGCGGCGGCCCGGGCTACACCATCCCGGCGGAGTTCAACTTCCACAAGCACGTCCCGGGGGCGGTGGGCATGGCCCGCATGGGCGACGACCCCAACTCGGCCGGCTCCCAGTTCTACATCTGCCTGGGGGCCGCGCCCTGGCTGGACGGCAAGTACACCATCTTCGCGCACGTCGTGGGGGGGACGGACCCTGCCCTGAAGGCGGGAAAATCCGGCGGGCAGAAGCCGACCGCCTTCCAGGTGGGGATGGAAGTCGCCAGGGGCATCCGGATCGGCGACGTGATGAAAACCGTCCGGATCACCGGGGCCAAGGTGGGCCGTACATGAAAAAGGCCCGCCGCCCGGAGGGCGGCGGGCCTTGGGGCGCGGGCCTCAGCCGATGGCCTTGCCCCCCTTCTCGTTGGTGCGGATCCGGATCACCTCGTCGACCTTGGAAATGAAGATCTTGCCGTCCCCGATCTCGCCGGTCCGGGAGGCGGCCACGATGGCCTGGGCCACCTTGGCGGCCTTGGCCCCGTCCACCCAGATCTCCACCCTCAGCTTGGGGATCAGGGCCAGGTGGGACTGGTCGCGGTACTGCTGGGTGATGCCGCGCTGCTTGCCGTGGCCTTCCACCTCCGACACCGTCACCCCCGGGTATCCCGTCTTTTCCAGCGCCTCCAGGATCTTCTTCAGGGCGCTGCGCCGCACGATGGCCTCCACCTTCTTGATCATACATCCTCCCTCAAAATTCGCCATGGCCGCGTCCGGGGTCCGTGGGTCCCGGGCCCCCGGAGGCGGCCGCCCAAGTCAGAGTTCGTATCCGGATTCCCCGTGCTGCGTCAGGTCCAGGCCCATTTCCTCGGCCTGCCGGTCCACCCGGGCGTGCAGGGCCCAGTCCACGGCCTTGAAGATCACCCAGGTGCCGCAGGCGGCGTAGGCCGCCACCAGGAGCACGGCCTTGGCCTGGATCCACAGCTGCGCGGCATGCCCGTAGAAGAGGCCGTCGGCCCCGGCAGGGTTGGCCAGCACCGTGGCGAACAGCCCGGTGGCCAGGGCCCCGAAGGCCCCGCCCACGCCGTGCACGCCGAAGGCGTCCAGGGCGTCGTCGTAGCCCAGCCTGCCCTTCAGCAGCACGGCCGAGTAGCAGACCAGCGAGACACCCAGGCCGATGACCACGGCCGGCAGGGGCTGGACGAAGCCCGCCGCCGGGGTGATGGCCACCAGGCCTGCCACGGCCCCGGAGGCCGCGCCCAGGGCCGTGGCCTTGCCCTTGACCAGCCTTTCAATGCCCATCCAGGAAAGCGCCGCCGCCGCCGCCGCCGTGTTGGTGTTGACGAAGGCCAGCGCGGCCAGACCGTTGGCGGCCAGGGCGCTGCCGGCGTTGAACCCGAACCACCCGAACCAAAGGAGCCCGGTGCCCAGCAGCACCAGGGTCATGTTGTGGGGCAGCATGTCCTCGTCCCCCAGGCCGCGGCGCCGCCCCAGCAGCAGGGCCACCACCAGCGCCGAGACGCCCGAGATGATGTGCACCACCGTGCCGCCGGCGAAGTCCAGCGCCCCCCACTGGTGCACCAGCCCCCCCACGCCCCAGACCCAGTGGCAGACCGGGTCGTAGATCAGGGTGCTCCACAGCAGCACGAAGGCGGCCGTGGCCGAAAAGCGCATCCTCTCGGCGAAGCCGCCGGAAATCAGCGCGGGCGTGATGACCGCGAACATCATCTGGAAGGCCATGAAGGCCAGCTGGGGGATCCCCGGCGCGTAGGCCGGGTTGGGCGCCGCGCCCACGCCCTTCAGGCCGGCCCAGTCCAGGCCGCCGATCAGCCCGTGGAAGTGGTCCGGCCCGAAGGCCAGGCTGTAGCCCACCAGGATCCACTGCACGCTCACCAGGGCCATCACCACGAAGCTCTGCATCATGGTGCCCAGCACGTTCTTCTTGCGGACCATGCCGCCGTAGAACAGGGCAAGGCCGGGGGTCATCAAAAGCACCAGCGCCGCCG
>JAJYGY010000053.1 GCA_021790555.1 bacterium | reverse complement strand
ATACGTGACCGCCGGCGATGCCTATGCCAAGCAGGGCCTTTCCGACAAGGCCAGCGTTGTTTATAAGAAAGTGGCCAAGCTCGATCCCGGGCCCCTGGACGACGCCGCCAAAAAGCGCCAGGCCATTCTTCAGAAGCAGATGGACGCGGAAGCGGCGGTGGAACGCAACGACCTCGACGCGGCCATCCAGGACTACCAGTTCATCCTCCAGGAAAAGCCCGACAGCTTCGAAATTTACCAGAAACTGGGAGACCTTTGGGCCCAGAAGGGCAACGCGGCGGAGGCGGTCAAGAACTACCAGGAGATCGCCAACGCCTACTTCCTCAACAAGATCTACAAGAAAGCCATCACCCTTTTCCAGCGCATCCTCGAATTCGATCCCAGGAATTCCGGGGCCCATTCCGCCCTGGGTGAGATCTACGCCAAGGAAGGCAACGAGAGCGAGGCCAAGAAGGAATTCCTGCTGATGGCCGAGGCCATGCTGGCCGAGGGGAGCTTCGACAAGGCCCAGGTCTTCGCGCAGAAGGCCATCCAGCTGAAGAGCATCGAGGCCTATTATTTCCTTGGGCTGGTGTATTTTTCCAAGGGACAGCTGGACGAGGCCAGGGCGGAATTCGAAAAGCTGCTCAAGTTCAAGGTCAACCACGTGGGCGCCCTGGTCCACATGGCCGAGATCCTGCTGCGCAAGGACAAGCTGGACGAGGCCCTGCCGGGCTTCCAGAAGGTGCTGAAGCTGGATTCGGGGAACGCCTGGGCCCAGGCAGGTTGCGCGGAGATCGAGCTGAAGAAGGGCAAGACGGCCGAAGCCCTCTCCGGTTTCGTGGCCGCGAGCCGGGCCTGGGCCAAGGAGGGGGACCAGGAAAAGGCCCGCCAGACCCTGGAAAAGGCCAGGGCGATCCAGGCCGACGCCCCCGAGGTCCTGGCCCTGGAGAAGGAAATGGGCGCGGCCGTGGACGAGGATGTGATGCCCGAGGCCCCTTCCGCCCCGGCGGTTCCCGCCGCCCCACCCGCCAGCGCGGCTCCCGCCCCACCCGCCGCGCCAGCGCCCCCGCTTCCACCGGCCCCTCCCGCTCCGGTGCCGGTCCCCGCGGCCCAGAATCCCGTGCCGTCGCCCCAGGCGCCGCCGGCCCCCCCGGCCAGCGCCGCCACCGTGGTGCCCCCGGCCGCCTCGCTGAGCCACCTGGCCGATCCCTCCGCCCACGAGGCCTCGGAGATGATCGCCGACGACGCGGGCGAGGACCGCGCCACGCTGATTTCCATGGCCGAAGGCTACATGGCCAGCGGGGCCCTGGACGAGGCCATCGAGCTGTACCAGAAGATCCTGGCCCAGGCCCCCGACGACGCGGAGATCCGGGCCGCCCTGCACCGTGTCTACGCCATGATCGCCAAGCAGTCGGCCGGGGAGCTGCCCGCCGAGGCGGGCTTCGGCGACACGGCCCAGGCGGCGGCCGAATTCGCCCGCCAGGCCGAGGCCAACCGCGCGGAGGCCGAAGCCAGGCGCCTGCAGGAGGAGAAACAGGCCGAGGAGGAACGCAAGGCGGCCGAGGAGGCCCGCAAGGCCGCCGAGGAGGCACGCAGGGCCGCCGAAGAGCAGCGCAAGGCCGAGGAGGCGCGCAAGGCCGCCGAGGAGGCGGGCAGGGCCGAGGAGGCGCGCAAGGCCGCCGAAGAGGCCCGCAAGGCCGAGGAACAGGCCAAACGGGCGCGCGAGGAGGCCGCCAAGTTGGAGGCGCTGCGCCAGGCCGCGGAACAGGAAAAGATGAAGCTGCAGGAGGAGATGCGCCGCCTGGAGGAGGAAAAGCAGCGCCTTCAGGAGGAGAAGAAGAGGCTGGAGGAGCTGCGCAAGGCCGAAGCCGTGGCCAAGGCAGCGCCGCCCCCGCTTCCACCCCTGCCCCAGGTCGCGGCCGCGGCCCCGGCCCCACCGCCCCTGCCGCCTCCGCCTCCTGCCAAGGCTCCGGCTCCCAAGCCGGCGGCCGCGGTTCCGGTGGGCGCGGCCGGGCTGGCCCAGGCTTCGGGCCGCGACAACCAGGAAGTCAACGACGACGTCGACGAATTCGCCACCGTGACGGTGGCCGAGATCTACGCCAAGCAGGGACTGGTGGACGAGGCGGTGCGCATCTACCAGAAGATCCTCGCCGGCGAGCCTTCCAACCAGGAGGTGAAGGCCAAGCTGGACGCCCTCAAGGCCAAGATGTCGGGCAGCGCCGTGGCCCTGGCCACGGGAGGGACGGGACAGGCCAGGGATTCCAGGGAGCCCAAGGAAAAGGAAAAGGAGAAGGAAACCAAGCCGCCGGCACGCAAGGAGGCCGCCAATCCGCCCGCGCCTCCCAAAGCTACTCCTTCCAAAGGCAAGGTTTCTTATCTATAATGCGGCTCCACTTTTGATGGGGGTTTTCGTTGAGTTATGAACAGCACTTTGGGTTGTCCGAACAGCCGTTTTCCAACGCGGCGGACAGCCGTTATTTTTACGAGAGCAGCCAGCACCAGGAGGCCATGATCCGCATCCTGCATTCCATCGACACCATGAAGGGCCTGACGGTGGTGATCGGCGGGAGCGGGGCGGGCAAGACCCTTTTGGCGCGCCGGGTGCTGGAGAAGCTGGAAGGCGACGACAAGTGCGAGGCCGCCCTGCTGGTCATCGTGCATTCCGAGGTGACCGCCGAGTGGCTGCTGAAGAAGATCGCCGCCCAGCTGGGCGTGCCCAACCCGGCCGAAAGCAAGGCCCAGCTCCTGCCCCAGCTTTTCGAGCGGCTGATGGCCATCTATGAGGCCGGCCGCAAGGCCATCGTCCTCATCGACGAGGCCAACATGCTGCAGACCAAGGAGATCTTCGAGGAGTTCCGGGGTCTGTCCAACCTGGAGGTGCCGGGCCGCAAGCTGATCTCGGTGGTGCTCTTCGGCCTGCCCGAGCTTGA
>JAJYGY010000329.1 GCA_021790555.1 bacterium | reverse complement strand
CCCGGATTCAAGGAATACGACTCCCGCGCCCTCGCCCAGGGCGAATCCCTGGCGGTCCAGGTCGAAGGGCCCCCTCAGGGCCGAAGCGTCCTCCCCCAGGGGCGCCAGCACCCCCAGTCCGTCGAAGCTGCGCCAGACCAGCGGGGTCAGCGAGGCCTCCACGCTGCCGGCCAGCGCGGCGTCCAGGCGCCCTTCGGCGATGGCCTCATAGGCCGCGCCCAGGGAATAGCCGCCCGTGGCGCAGGCCAGGGGATAGTTGCCTCCCCCGCCCGTCCATCCCAGGGACCGGCGCAGGACCGCGCCGGGTTCGTGGGAGAGGAATTTCTCCAGGCTTTTTCCCAGGTCCGGCTTCCCGAGGCCGGGAAAGGCCTCCATGCCGCCCTTGCTGGACGACACGAAGACCGCCAGCCTGGAGGGGTCCAGGCCTTCCAGGCCGCCCGGCCGGCCCCCCTGGGCGGCCTGGAAAAGGGCCTGGCCGGCCGCCTCCTCGGCCAGGGCCTCCAGGCGGCTCCTGCCCTCCCCGGGAACGAAGCCGCGGGCCTCCCCGGCCACCCGGCAGCGCGAAAAGGAGGCGTCGAAACGGGTCAGCGGGGACAGGCCGCGGCGGCCCAGGCGCAGGGCCTCGGAGGTCACCGCCAAGCCGGAGCCCAGCGGCGACACCACCCCCATGCCGGTGACATAGACTTCGGTTTCGCGGCCTTTCATATCAAGGGGCTCACCATGGCAGGGAGGACACGCGGGAATCGGCGTGCCAGATCTGGGCGTGGACAAAGGAGGAACGGCGGGAAAGCAGGAACAGGGCCTGGGCCGCGCAGCTGGAGGCCGCGTCCGGGTCAGGAAGCAGGCGCCGCGAAAAGAGCCCGGCGCGGGCCCCGGGCGAAAGCCCGGACAAGAGCGGGGATTCGACCAGGGGGGGCAGCAGGGCGTTGAGCCTGGCCCCCCGGGCGCCCATGGAGGCGCGGCGCGCCTGCACCAGGTCCAGCAGGGCCCCCTTGGAGGCGGCGTAGGCCGCCTGGCCGGCGTTTCCCCAGCAGGCGGAAATGGAGGAGACCAGCACCACCGAGGCGCCGGCTTCCAGGGCCCCTTCGCGGTCCAGGCCGGCCAACAGGGCCGCGGGGCCGGCGGCGTTGACCCTCCAGACCCCGTCCCAGGAATCCCCGGAATGCCGGGCCAGGGGGGCGTCCAGACCGGTTCCTGCCAGAAACAGGGCCCCCTTCCAGGGAGCCAGCCGCCTCAGGGGGCCCCGGCGGAAGTCCTCCACCCCGGCCGCGTCGGACAGGTCCAGCGGCAGGGCCTCCACCCTTTCCCGGTCCAGGCCGCGCTCCAGGGCCAGGGCCAGGGCCCTGTCCGGACGGCGGCCCGCCAGGACCAGGCGCGCGCCCTTCCATTCCCCGTCGCGGGCCAGGGCGGAAAGGAAGGCCGATCCGATGGCGCCGGTGGCGCCGGTGACCAGGAGGCCGGGCATCAGGCCGGACCCCTCAAAACGCCTTTTCCACCATCTTCTGCAGTTCGGTCTTGCTGGTCACCCCCACGAACTGCCCCACCACGCGGCCGCCCTTGAAGAGCAGCAGGGTGGGCACGGCCTGCACGCCGAAGCTGGAGGCCAGGTTCTGGTTGACGTCCACGTCCACCTTTCCCACCTTCAGCTTGCCGGCGTTGTCCTTGGCCAGCTCCTCCACGATGGGGGAGATCATCTTGCAGGGCCCGCACCAGGTGGCCCAGAAGTCCAGCAGCACCGGCTGGGGCGCCTTGAGGACCTCGTTCTGGAAGTTCCCTTCGTTGACCTGCAAAAGATCGGACATGCCCGCCTCTGAATGAAGGTTGATGTTTATTTGATGATCTGCAGCTTGCGGATGGGGAACTTGGAGATCTGTCCGGACACGCCCTTCACCATGGCCTGGTAGAGGTAGTTCCCCGCCGGGGCCTGGCTGGAATCCCAGTCCACCAGGTTGTAGCCCAGCCCGCCCGCCTTCTGCTCCAGGCTCTGCACCACCTTGCCGGCCTCGGTGTAGACCTTCAGCGACACGGTGCCCTCCTCCCTGGACAGCACCCAGAACTTCAGGCCGCCCTTGCCGTTGGCGGGGTTGGGGTAGGCGCCCACCTCGACGGAAAGGGCCAGGTTGACGCTGGCGCCCTCGAAGTCCATCTTTTCCAGCACCAGGGGCGGGGCCTGCCCGCCGTCCATGCGCAGGGCGTAGGCCCCCACCGGAAGGTCCTTCAGGGAGAAGCGCCCCTCCGAATTGGTCGACGCGCTGGCCACGGCCCTGCCCTGGCGCATCAGCTCCACCGTCACCCCGGCGGCGGGCATCACGCCGTTGCCCAGCGTCACCATGCCCGAGACCTGCACCTTGCCGCAGATGTGTACCGGAAAGTGGGCCGCCACCTTGCCCAGGCGCCCGCCGGCGTCCACGCAGGACACGTGGAAGAACCAGTCCCCCTCGCCCAGGTCGGGGACGCGCACGCGGGGCTGGGTGGTGCGGGCGTCCTTCAGCCCGGGCACGGTGTTCTTGTCGCGGTCCAGCACGTAGTGGTAGGCCACGATGGGCTGCGGGAAGTTGGGCGCCTTCCATTCGAAAACCGCCTCGTTGGCCGCGTACAGCTCGGAAGGCTTGGGGTGGCTGGGCGAGGACAGCAGCGGCGGGGGCGGGGTCTTGGAGACCTGGATGCGGCAGTGCCCGGCCTGCTCGCCCAGGTTTCCGGCCCTGTCCTTGGCCAGCACGTGGAAGTACCAGATCCCGTCCTCCAGGTCCGGCACCTGGGCGCGGGTCTCGGTGGTCCAGCGCCCCCGCTCGGGGCTGGGGAGGGTGTCCGGGCTGGAATCCAGGGCCGTGTAGAAGCCGGCGATGCCCGAGGGGTCGCTGGGCAGGTCCCAGGTGAAGATGGCCGAGGGCTCGAAGGACCACTGGTTGGCGA
>JAJYGY010000089.1 GCA_021790555.1 bacterium | reverse complement strand
GCGTGCTGGACTTCGCCGCCTTCCGCTCCATCGCCGACGAGGTGGGGGCCTTCCTGTGGGTGGACATGGCCCACATCGCCGGCCTGGTGGCCGCGGGCGCGCACCCCAGCCCCTTCCCCCACGCCGACGTGGTCACCACCACCACCCACAAGACCCTGCGCGGGCCCCGCGGCGGCATGATCCTCAGCAAAGCCGCCCACGCCAAGGCCCTGGATTCGTGGATCTTCCCGGGCATCCAGGGCGGGCCCCTGATGCACGCCGTGGCCGCCAAGGCGGTGGCCTTCGCCGAGGCCCTCAAGCCTTCGTTCAAGGCCTACCAGGCCCAGGTGGTCAAGAACGCCAAGGCCCTGGCCGCGGCCCTGGGCGAGCTGGGGTGGGGCCTGACCACCGGCGGCACGGACAACCACCTGATGCTCATCGACCTGCGGCCGCGGGGGGTCTCCGGCAAGGTGGCCGCCGGCGCCCTGGAGGAGGCCGGCATCGTGGTCAACAAGAACGGCATCCCCTTCGACCCCCAGCCGCCCACGGTGACCTCGGGCATCCGCCTGGGCACGCCGGGCGTGACCACGCGCGGCATGAAGGAAAAGGAGATGCGCCGGATCGCCGCGTGGATGGACCGGGTGCTGAAGGCCCCGGAGGACGCCAAGGAGAAGAAGAAGGTGGCCAGGGAAGTGGCCGCGCTGTGCGCCAAGTTCCCGGTCTATTGAAGGTTCCTCCTTCACGTTCCATGAATTCAATGGGGTGCCGTGAAAGCCATCGCCGCTGACAGCCGGAGCGCCATGGTGGTCGACCGCCTGCAGGACCTGTTGCTGGTGTCCATCCTGCTGGCGGCGCCCCTGGTCTTCTACACCCACGCCAACGACGTCTTCGAGTTCAACAAGATCACGGTGGTGCGCATTTTGAGCTCGCTGGCGCTGGTGCTGCTGGCCTCGCGCCTGCTGCTGCAGAAGCCCGCCTCCATCACCCGGTCCCCCCTGGACTGGCCCCTGCTGGCCTTCCTGGCCGTCAGCCTGGTGTGCACCTTCCACACCAACAACCTGGACCTTTCCGTCAACGGGGTGTACGAGGATTTCGAGGGCATCACCACCATCGTGATGTACCTGTTCCTCAGCTGGTGGGTGCTGCAGCAGGTGAAAAGCTCCCGCCAGATCAACCTGTTCCTGGGCGCCGTCATCCTGGCGGGCACCGTGGCCGGGTTCTACGGCATCCTGCAGAACTTCCAGATCGACTTCGTGCCCTGGAACCCGGCCACCTACAGCAAGAACCGCCTCTTTTCCACCATGGGCAACCCGGACTTCCTGGCCGCCTACCTGGTGATGTCCCTGCCCATCAGCTTCGCCGTGTTCCTGGACCTGCCCGAACGCATCAACACCGACCGGCGCTTCTGCTCCTTCCTCATCCTGCTTTCTGCCCTGGCCTCGTGGGGCCTCATCCTGCTGTTCAAGATCGACTACTTCAATTTCGACCCCTCGCTCTACGGCGCCACGGGCACCCTGCGCATGCTGTTTTCGCAGAAGTTCATCGCCGCGCATTTCGTGGTGCTCTTCCCCCTGGCGGCGGCGCTGCTGCTGTACTTCGGCCGCATGAAGTGGATCCTGCTGGTGTCCATGGTGTTCCAGTTCGTGGCCATCGCCTTCACCAAGAGCCGGGGGGGCTTCGTGGCCCTGGGGGTGGTGGGGGTGCTTTTCGCCGCCTTCTTCGCGTGGGAGTTCCGGCGCGGCAGCGGCGTGCTGAAGCGCAACCGCAACTGGCTCATCGGCCTGCTGGTGGTCGTCGCCCTGTCCGAACTCTACCCTTCCATCCGCGCCACCACGCTGGACACCCTGAACCGCCTGTGGAAGCTGACCAGCTGGCAGAACTTCACCCTGACCCCGCGCCTCTACATCTGGCGTTCGGCCCTGGAGATGCTGCGCGACCACTTCTTCTTCGGCACCGGGCTGGACACCTTCCAGATCACCTTCCCCAAGTACCGTTCGGCCATCTACTGGGCGCTGGAATGGAACGGCACGCCGGAGAAGGCCCACAACGTGGTCATGCAGACCGCCGCCACCATGGGCATGGCCGGGCTGTTGGCCTACTTCTGGATCCTGGTGGCCTTCGTGGCCGTGACGCTGCGGGCCCTGAAGGGCAACCGGAATTCCAGCCACCGCCTGCTGATGGGCGGCACCTTCGTGGCCCTGGCGGCCTTCTTCGTCCAGGACCTCTTCAGCTTCACGGTGGTGGGCTACGGCTCGCTGTTCTGGATGATCCTGGGCCTGATCCCGGCCATGGAACTTTCCTGGAAACGCGAGGCCGCCGCCCCGGCCTCCGCCGGCGCCGCCGGCGCGGCCTTCCCGCAGGAGCCCCCGGCCGTCTCCCCCCTGCGCGGCTACGCCCTGGGCCTGCTTGCCCTGGGGGCCTTCGCCTTCGCCGCCCAGTCCTTCAGGATATGGGTGGCCGACAGCTTCTACAAGCAGGGCCAGATCGGCATGGGCGTGGGCCGCTGGGACTACGCCATCGCCATGTACGAAAAGGCCTGCGGCCGGCTCTACAGCCGCAACGATTCCGGCCAGATGGTCAGCCTGCTCAACCCGGAGCAGATCCAGGGCGCCCTGCGGGCCACGCCCGACACCCCGGCCATCCCCTACCAGCCGGGCCTGAACCCGGACCAGGAGCTCTACTGGGTGAAGGAGGGCATCGCCTACGAGGCCGCCGCGGCCGCCCAGAAGGACCCGGCCACCATGGAACGGGCCTACCTGACGGCCCTGGCCATCCACCAGCTGACCCTGCAGATGAACCCCATCAACGGCTACAACTACAACAACAAGGGCAGGGTGCTGAAGTCCATGGGCGAGCAGCTCAAGCGCCCGGACTACCTCAGGGACGCCCTTCAGCACTACGACAAGGCCATCGCCCTGGACCCCAACAACGTGTACTTC
>JAJYGY010000316.1 GCA_021790555.1 bacterium | reverse complement strand
CGACTTCAACCTGGACGGCAGGGACGACCTGGCGCTGGGCGACTTCAGCCGGCTGAGCCCCACGGTAAACCTGGTGCTGGACGTGGGCGGCACCCTGCGGGGCACGGTGTACGACCTGAGCACCGGAAAGGGAATCCCGGCGGCCTCGCTTTCGGTGGACAACGGCGGCAGCACCTACCTGGCCGGGAGCACGGGTTTCGACGGCGGCTATTCCTTCGGCAGCCTGGATCCCTCCACCTTCACGGTGCAGGTCTCGGCGCCGGCCTACCAGCCGGCCTCGCTGCAGGTTCCGGTGCTGGACCACCAGGTGTCGGTCCAGGATTTCTGGCTGACCCCCACCGGGCAGGTGCTGGGGACCATCTTCGACGCGGATTCCAACACCCGGCTTGCCGGCATCCAGGTGATCCTGCAGCCCCGGGGCACCACGCTCACTTCGGCCGGGGACGGGTCCTATTCGTTTTCCAGCCTGCCGCCCGGCGACTACACCGTCCTGGCCAGCCGCCCGGGCTACCCACAGGTGGGGCGCTCGATCGTCATCAGCACTTCCACCCCGCTGGAGGTGGATTTGAGCTTCACCGCGAGGACCGCCGGCCTGATGGTCTTCGCGCGCGCCCAGTTTGATTCCGCCCCGGTTCCCGGCGCTTCCGTGGTGGCCCAGCAGGAAGACGGCTCGGGCTACGCCGCCGGCACCACCGGCCTGGACGGGTCGGTGACCTTCCCCCTGGTCGAAGCCGGAAGCTACGGGATCCAGGCCTCGGCCCCGGGCTACCAGTCCGGGGCCCTGGGCGGCGTGGCCGCGCCGCCCGGCGGCCGGGCCACGGCCACGGATTTCCTTGCCAGGACCACGGTGCCCTTCACCGACTTTTCGCGGTTGAAGGTCTACCCCAACCCCTGCCGGCTTTCCCGGGCCGTGCGCCACACCGTCAAGTTCGCCGGGCTGCCGCCCCAGTGCACCATCACCATCTACGACGAGGCGGGAAACCTGGTGCGCGGCATGCCACCGGGATTCTTTTCCGGGGCCACGGTCAACGACGGGGTGTCGGGCGAGGCGGAATGGGCCGGCACCAACGACCTGGACCAGCCGGTGGCCCAGGGACTGTATTTTTTCCACGTGTCCGCGCCGGGAGGCCTGGAGGCCGGGGGCAAGATCGTCATCCTTCGATAGCACGGGAGGGACCATGGCAAAGTTCACCGCCTTGCTGGCGGCCGCCCTGGTGGCGGCCGGCGCGCTGGCCAGGGCCGGCGCCCTGGCCGACGCGGGCATCGACACGCCCGAGGCCAGCTATTTCTGGGGAGGCTACGCCGGCAGCCGGCACGGCCTGACCATGACCGTGACGGCCGGGGATTTCGGCGACACCCCCTGCTACCGGGTGTCCCTGGAATCGCGGGTGTCCAGCGACGTGCTCAGCCTGCGCCGCGCCGACATGCGGCCGCTTTATGTCGACCGCAGGGCCCGGCGGCGGGGGACCGGCATGGGGGACTACCACGAGCAGTGGGAGGGCCCGGGAGAGGAGATCGACTGGCCGGAGAAGCGGCTGGACAAGGTCCTGCCTTTCAAGGCCCCCCCCTACGACCTGTACTGCCTGGCCTACTGCCTGAGGGGCTTCCCCTTTGGAAGGGAGAAGGAGGTGCATTTCCGGCTGCTGATGCCCAACGGGGCCGTGTACCATGCCTTCGCCCTGTTCCTCCAGGCCGGATCCGTGGACGTCGCCGGGACGACCCGGCCCGCCTACCGGCTGAAGGCCGGGCTTTCCGGGTTTTCGGGGCTTTTCAGCCCCAAGCTTTTCGCCGACTATGCCCAGGCCCCGGGCCATGCCCTGCTGGGATACCACTACACCGGCACGCTGTTTTCCAAGCCCATGCGCTACGACCTGATACGGTGGTGGCGCCCGGACCAGGAGGAGGCCGGGGACGGCCCTCCAGGAAGATAGTTGTAGATAGAACTAATTTTTGGGTTTCACAGGGCCCTGTTTGCAGGTTGGCGATTTTTGATCATCGAACGAAAAACGCCCTTTATCAAGGCGGAGATGCTTTTTTTGTTAATTTTCAGGAACGGTTTTGAGGAGTTTATGTTATATATGTTCCAGGAGTAGGAAGGCGGGTGTTGGTCCCCGTCGTGTGTCTTCAACAGAGGAGGGAAGACCATGTGGAACAAGACTGCAACGCTTGCCCTTGCCCTGGCGGCCTCGCTGGCCGCGGCCGGAGCGGTGCTGGCCGATGAATCCCCCAAGGCCGGGACTTCGAGCACGGCCTTGGACCAGGCTTCCAACAGCCCCAGCGCCAAAATGAAGGCGGCTTCCATGGCCGCCAAGAAGCTCACCTTGCACGAGGCGGATGAACTGCTTTCCGCCGGCAACCTCGACGAAGCCATCGCCGCCTTCCAGGCCATGGGGCCCATGCGCACCAAGAAGGCCGAAACCTGGAGGCTGAACAACTGGGGCCTGTGCCTGCTGAAGCAGGGCAAATACGCCGACGCGGCCCCCCTGCTGGAGAAGTCCGTGGCGGCCGATCCGGACAACTCGGTGGCCTGGAACAACCTCGGCGTGGCCTACGAGAACACCGGACAGCTCGACAAGGCCATCGACGCGTACAAGAAGTCCGTGGAGGCCGCCAAGGCCAGCCACGAGGACGGGAGCAAGGCCTCGGCCAACCTGGCCACGGCCCAGGCCAAGAATTCCGCTCCGGCCTCGGTCAAGAAGGGTTCCGGCAAGGCGGCCGCGGACGCGGGTGGAAACAGCGCGGATTCCAAGGCGGGCTCGGGCGGGGAAAATCCGGCGCAGGGAGCGGGGCACTGAGAAACAGGAAAGGCAGATGAAGGACAGGGCCCCGCTTCCGTCATGGAGGAAGCGGGGCTTTTTTATGAGGGATTTCCAGGTTCAAGGCAGGGCGAGTTATCCACTGGTTTTCAACACCCGGTCGTGTTAG
>JAJYGY010000114.1 GCA_021790555.1 bacterium | reverse complement strand
CGGGCCATACCATCCGCTACCTCGTGGGCGACGGGGAGGACCTGTCGCGCCTCGGCCTGAGGGACCAGAGCTTCGACCTGGCCGTTTCCTTCGAGACCATCGAACACCTTCGCCACCCGGAATCCATGGTGCGCGAGGTTTGTCGGCTGTTGAAGCCCGGCGGCGAATGGATCGTCTCCTCGCCCGATCCGCGCATGAGCGGCCTGCTCAACCTTCCCGCGGCCAGGCCCACCAATCCATTTCACGTCCGGGAATTCAGGAACTCGGAACTGGCCGGACTGATGGACCGGCAATTCACGGTGTCGGAATGCGTGGGCCAGGAATTCGTGCCTCCTGCCCTGGTCTTTTGGCCGCTGGAATTGGCGATCAAGGGCGCCTGTTGGTGCCTGCGGCCCTTCGGTGCGTTCAGGCTGATCGAAAAATGGTACCGCCTCAGAACGGACATCCTTCCGCACAAAGCGCTCACGGGCCGGGAAAACTGGATCGCGCGCTACTGGATCCTCAGGGCAACCCGGAGGAAGGACATTCCCGGTCATTTCACAAACCCCCATTTGAAGGCGGCTTTCCGGGAAAATCCCAGGCCTGGACTGGCTTGAAACCCGGCCAGGCTTCTGCCGGGTGCCAGACTTTCCGGGCCATGCCCATCTCCTTTTCACCCCCTTCCCCGATGCCATCGCCCCTGACCGGCCATCCGGCCTATGCCCCCGCCCGGCAGTCCGGGAAATTCCTGCCTTTCAGACCTTTTAGGCTTGGCCCCACTCCCTGATATGCATCACCGGACATCCAGCACGGCGCGCGGCCTGGTATTGGACGGCGTCGGAGGTGACCAAGGTCAGGGAATGCTCCAGGGCCGCGGCGATGTATACCGCGTCGTGCACCGTCACCTGTTTGTGCCCCCTGGACCTCTCCTGCCGGGCCAAGTGGAAGGCCACGGCCAGGGTCTCGGCGCTGAACGGAAGAGGATTTTGGAACAGTTCCAGGGCCCCCAGGAATAACGCTTCCCCGTTGCTTTTTTCCCTGCACAGGCGATTGGCCAACTCCACCAAAGCCAATTCCGGAATTTCCAGGCGCACCGTTGCTCCCACGAACTGGCGCCGCAATTCAAGGGCCTGCTCCAGGTGGGGTTCGTCCTCGGAAAGGTACCACTTGAGCAGAACGCTGGCGTCGGCCAGGAACTCCTTCACAACCGCGCTCCTTCGCGGTCCTCGCGGACCATGGCCTCGGCGCTCTTCCGGCTCCGGCCTTCTTTCCGCGCCTGATCCATCTCCTTGAGGAGACGGCGGATGTCTTTCAGGTTTTTTGGGGCCGTGGAGGCCTGGTGGCGGGTCCAGAAGCGCACGGACTCACGCAGCGCCTCGGACCGGTTGAGGTGGTTTTCCCTGGCCTTGGCGTCCAGCTCGCGCACCAGGCCTTCCGGAATGTGGATCAGCAGTTTCTGCATGGCATGCTCCATGAAGGGGAGTGCATCCCAAGCATATATAGGATAGATATATATTGTCAATGCCGCACCCCCTTCCCCGATGCCATCGCCCCTGACCGGCCATCCGGCCTACGCCCCCGCCCGGCCCCGCCGGTCCAGCGTGCGGTACTGGATGGCCTCGGACAAGTGCCGCGCCTGGATGCTCTCCTTGCCGTCCAGGTCCGCGACGGTGCGCGCCACCTTCAATATCCGGTCGTAGGCGCGGGCCGACAGGCCCAGCCTATCCACGGCCAGGCGCAGCATCTCCTGGCTGGCGTTGTCCAGCCTGCAGTGCTGCCGCATCTGCTTCGGGCTCATCTGCGCGTTGCAGTGGGCCGAGGCGGAGCGCGACTTGGAGGCGAAGCGCCCGTCCTGCACGGCCCGGGCCTTCTGCACCCGCTCGCGCACCCTGGCCGAAGTCTCGGCCTGGCCGGAGCGTGAAAGCTGCTCGAAGCCCAGCGAGGGCACCTCCACGTGGATGTCGATGCGGTCCAGCAGGGGGCCGGAGAGGCGCGAGAGGTACTTGGCCACCCGGCCTGGATGGCAGGTGCAGGGCTTGCGCGGGTCCCCCAGGTGTCCGCAGGGGCATTCCTGCGTTGCCATACTGTAGGGTCGTTCTCAGGGTCAAAAAGCCTTTAAATTCAATGTATCCTCAAACCCTGGAAACCCTAGGTGACCACATCCGGAAGGTCCGGCTGGACCGGGGACTGATGCAAAAGGATGCGGCAAAAGCCATGGGGGTGAGCGAGGCAGCCGTATCAGGATGGGAAAAACACTGGCGCGGCACCCGCTGTTCCTTCCTTCCCAAGATCATCGCCTTCCTCGGGTATCTTCCCCCACCTTTTACAGACGAAGCCGCCACTGTTTCAGAACGGATCAGGCTCTACCGCCAGACCAAGGGGCTGCGTCGGGAGCGGTTTGCCGAGCTTCTTGGGGTTGATGACGTGACCGTGTACCGGTGGGAGAAGGGACTCAGCAGGCCATCTGGGGAGCTAGCCGTAAGGCTTGAGGGTATGATCGGCAGCCCAGCCGTATTACCACAGGCATCACAGCTTTTGGCAAAATCTTGATTTCTTGACAGAACCGTTTTCCAACCGTAAGTTACTCCCAACCCTATTCTCGAGAGGTAGCAATGCCCGAAGAAACCGACCAGATCCAGACTCCGAAACCTGTCAAAAAGCCGCGCGACCGCAAGGCCAAGCCGGCCAAGAAGCGCAAGTATACCCGCCGGGCCAAGCGGTCTCAGGGCGGCAGCATCAGCGGGGTCATCACGAAGCATGTGACCAAGGCTCTGAAGGCCGAAAGGAAGGCTCTCAAGGCGGAGGTCAGGAAGCTCGTGGCAAAGCAGGTGGACAAGGCTCTGAAGGCGGCATTTAGGTAAAGCAAGCGATCTCAAGAAGGCCGGGGGCGGCAGACTCTGCCGCCCCTTTTACCACAAAATCATTGAAGGCCTTGGCAGCCGAATACCGTAAATGGCC
>JAJYGY010000318.1 GCA_021790555.1 bacterium | reverse complement strand
GTCCCAGCCCCACCGCCTCGCCTACCTTCAGTCCCAGCCCGTCGCGCACGCCCAGCCCCACCCCCAGCGCCACGCCGGCCATCGCGCTGGTGAAGTCCGTCAACATGGCCGAGGCCACGCTCGGGGGCACCCTCACCTATTGCATCTCCTGGAGCAACCACGCGGCCTACGCGGTCCCGATTTCCATCTGGGACAGCCTGCCTTCCGGACTGACCTACCTGGGAAGCGACACCGGCGGCGGCTTCGGCAATGGGATGGTGTCGTGGAACCTGGGGTCCCAGGCCCCCGGAAACGAGGGCAGCGTCTGCTTCTGGGCCCGGGTGACGGGATACCCATGAGAGGGGTCGAAAAGAGCGAAACAGGATAAAAAAGCATTTCTTTTTATTCCAAAGAACATAAAAGGTGTTGCTTAAATAGCTATGCTTGAAGAAGGACAGGGGCATTTTGGCGTGCGGGAAAAGCCTTTTCGCGTTTTGGGGTCGCGTATCCATGTTCCCGGTCAGGTTTCCATTCGCCGCGCTGGTGGCCCTGATGGCCGCCCATCCGCCCAAGGCCTTTGCCGGCACGGTGGCGGTGGGCTGCGGGTCCTACACCACGGCCCTCCCCTCCGGGGACAACGGCCCCAATGCCAACCCGGACATGCCTTTCGTCACCTCGTCCTTCAACCAGGTTCCCACCAGCAACCAGTGGTGGGAGACCTTCCTGTGGAAGACGGCGCCGACGGCCGAGCTGGGGGGGCAGATGACGCCGCTGCCCTGGTGGATCGAGCCGCACGCCGGGGGCCTGGGCATGGCCTTCGAGACGGTGGCCAACGTGTCGGTGGGCAACGTGGACTACCCCTACACCGAGGACTTCACGGCCGGCCTGGCAGGCCTCAACGCCACGGCCACCCGGGTGGACTCGTATTCGGACTGGGAGGTGACGGCGGAGTGGAACGACGGCACCAACGTGCTGGACGTGTCGCTGGGCAACGGCTTTCCCTTCGCCTATTTCGAGCGCAAGGCGGGCGGGGACGCGCGGGTGAGCTTTTCCGGGACGCCCACGGTGGTGTCGAATTCCAACGGGGTGCTGGTGGCGACGGTGAACAACCACGATTACGCGTTCTACGGGCCGAGCGGGTCGGGCTGGACGCAGGCGGGCAACGTGTTCACCAACCCGCTGGCGGGAGCCCTGGGGAGCGGCTATTTTTCGGTGGCGGTGCTTCCGGACCTGAGCGCGGCGACGCAGGCGCTGTACCTGGGCAGCGCCTACGCGTTCGTGACGTCGACGGCGGTGTCGTGGAACTACGACCAGGCGACGGCGGACCTGACGAGCACGTTCACGGTGTCGGTGCGGGCGATGGAGCAGGGGCAGGCGACGGCGCTGCAGGCGCTGTTCCGGCACCAGTGGATCAACAGCGCGGCGGCGCTGACGGGGCTGAGCTACTGGGGGCCGAACGCGGGGCCGAGGGGGGAGATGAAGGTGCTGCGGGGGAACCAGTTCAGCACGGTGGAGAAGTTCAACGGGCTGCTGCCGGCCCTGCCCGACGACGGCAGCTCCGACTCGGCCACCCTGCGCTCCTACGTGGACTGCTCCTACCAGAACCTGGTCACCCCCAACAGCAACGGCGGCTGCGGCAACATCCTGGACGGGGTCACCGACACCTACGACGAGGGCCACGCCCTGGTGAAGGCCGCCGACCTGGCCTGGCTGGCCGACCAGGTGGGCGACACCGCGGCCCGGCAGGCCTTCATCACGGCGGTGGAAAACATGCTGCAGCAGTGGTACAACGGCGCGGCGGCCACGGGCACCAACCCGCTGTTCCACTACGATTCCATCTGGCACAGCCTGATCGGCTATCCCTCGGGCTTCGGCGCCGACACCAACCTGAACGACCACCACTTCCACTACGGCTACTGGATCCGGGCCATGGCCACGGTGGCCCACTTCGACCCGGCCTGGTGGAACGGGTGCTTCCACGGCATGGCCAACATGCTGGTCGGCGACGTGGCCAACGCCGACCGTTCCAGCACCCAGTATCCCTTCCTGCGGGCCTTTTCTCCCTACCAGGGGCATTCCTGGGCCGGGGGCTCGGACGGCAACAACGAGGAATCCTCCTCCGAGGACATCCAGCTGGACTCGGCCCTGATCCAGCTGGGCTCGGAAACCGGGAACACCGCCATGCGGGACCTGGGCATCTTCATGTACTGCAACACGGTGCAGGGCATCGAGCAGTACTGGTTCGACGTGGACAACCAGGTCTTCCCCCCGGGCTACCAGAAGCTGTGCGTGGGCCAGGTGTGGGAGCACGGCTACAACTACGGAACCTATTTCAGCGGGGATCCTTCGGCGGCCGTGGGCATCCAGCTCATCCCGGAATACGCCGGCGCGGCCGCCTACCTGGGCCGAAACCCGGCCCACCTTCAGGCCATGGTCAACCAGATGGGCGAAACCACCCTCAACACCCTCTACCCGGAGATCTTCATCATGGCCGAGGCGCTCTACAACCCGGCCCAGGCCGTCACGGACTTCAACTACTTCCTGATGAGCGGGGACCCGGAGGGGGCCAGTGAGAGCAAGGCCCACGACTACCACTGGGTGCAGTTCTTCAACTGCGCCGGCAGGCTGGACACCGGGGTGACGGCCGACTGGCCCGACACCAATGTCTTCATCAACGGTTCGGGAGGGAAGACCTACTGCGCCGAAAATCCCACCGGGTCGCCCCTGACCGTGCACTTTTCCGACGGCTATTCCATGACCCTGGCCCCGGGCGCCCTTTCCGCCGCCGGAGCCCTGTGCGGCGTGACCCCCACGGATTCCGCTTCGCCGACGCCGTCGGCATCGGCCAGCCCCAGTCCGCGGGCGACGGAAACGGCCACCATGGGCCTGACGGGCACGGCCACGCCGACGCCGTCGGCATCGGCCAGCCCCAGTCCGCGGGCGACGGAAACGGCCACAAC
>JAJYGY010000326.1 GCA_021790555.1 bacterium | reverse complement strand
CCCTTTCCTGCCTGAAGTGGAGCTTCCACGGCCCGTGAAAGCCCTGCGAGTAGAGGATCAGGCCCGCCTGCTCCATGGCCGAGCAGGAAAACGGGATCAGCGCCAGGTGGTGCTGCATGGCCGTGAAGGGGGCCGGGCTCATCTCCAGGTTCAGGCTCAATCCGTCCTTTTCCCTTCCCCAGGAAAGCTGCACCACGGTCTCCGGGTCGGAGAGGGCCAGGCAGTTGAACAGCAGCACCCGCATCACCCTCCAGGCCGTCTCGGGATCGCCGAAGGCCCTGGGCAGGCCGGCCGGGGTCTTCACCACCAGGCTCACCTGCTCCCTTTCAAAGTCCGCCAAAAACTCCTCCTGGGCCCGCGCCAGGACCTCCGGCGCCGAATACGCCTCCTGCACGCCGGGCCGCGGCTTGGGCTCCAGCAGGCGCGGATAGAAGTTCTGCAGCGTGCTGAAGAGGTTTCCCAGGTGCTGGAGGGACTGGTCCAGCTTCTCGGACTGGATCTCCTCCAGGTCGCCGAAGCGGCCCTGGGCCATCATCTCCAGGCCGGATTTCATCATGTTGAAGGGCGCGGTGAGGTCCTGGTAGAAGTCCTCGGCAACCTGGAACTTCACCTTTAGCTCCTCCTTGCCCGCCACCCGCCGGCGCGCCAGCCCCTGGTTGAGGGCCATGGCCAGGGTTTCCATCTCCAGCGGCTTGACCAGGTAGTCGTCGATGCCCATGTGGATGGCCTCCAGGGCGTTTTCGAGCGAGGCGTGCCCGCTGACCAGGATGAAGCAGGGATTCCACTTGTTGGACTGCTTCTTCAGCTCCCGGTAGAGCATCAGCCCGTTTCCCTGCGACAGCATCAGGTCCGAGACCACCGCGTCGGGCCGGCTCTTGTTCACCGCCTCCAGGGCCTCCGGCAGGTTTGCCGCCATCGAGGTTTCAAACCCCTTGCTGGAAAAAAATTCAGCCATCCCTTCCCTCAGGTCCTGTTCGTCTTCCACCACCAATAGCTTGGCCGCCATGACGACCTCCTCGCTCGTGTGCCGCGTGAACCACCTGGCTCCATTGCCTTTTCGCCCTTGGGAGGACCATTTAAGCCAAAATTAAATGCGTTGTCGAGAGTTAAATTTGTAATCTTCGTCTCACCAAACGAAATTATGCATATAAATTATGCATAAAAGGTGGGATTAATCTTTCTAATCTTTAAAAATTATGCCTATTTCAAGTTGATAATAGATTTCAAAACTCAACCACGCGCACAAAGGACCGGGCAGGGAAACGACCCAATTTCCTGAAAGGCGGGGATCACTGATAGTGGCGGGATGGAATGCGGGAAAACAGCCAGGGAAACGTCAGCGCCTTCCGTAAAACTTCCTGAAAATCTCCTTTTCACCGAGCACGTCCTGGGCTTTATCCTTGGCCCGTCTGCGCAGCGCCCGTCCCAGCCGTGAAAAACTCCGCCAGAAACCCCTGACCTGTGCCCAACGACCTGTCAGCACGCACAGGACCAGGGTGAGGGGAAGCAGGCAGACCACCTTCAGCCTCAGCCCAGGGGACGAGAAATTGGAGAAGAACCAGAGGAAGGCGTTGCGGTAGGAAACGATGGCGCGCTCCCCGGCCCAGGCGACCGTGGCCGAGGACTTGTGGTAGATGACGCTGCTCGGCTCGTACAGCGAAGGCCAGCCCCTTCGCCAGGCCCGCGTGCAGATATCCGTGTCCTCCCAGCTGATGGGGTGGTACAGGTCGTCGAAGCCGCCCACGGCCAGGTATTTCTCGCGGCTGAAAAGCCCGTTGGCCGTGAAAAGGGTCTCGCCCGCGGTTTTGGCCTCCTCCCGCGACCCCCGGTAAAAGGGACCGGACCAGGGCAGGCTGAATCGGAACCCGAAGCGGTTCATGCCGCCGTTGTAGTTTCCGTCGAAATCCAGGTGCAGGGGGGAGACGCAGAAGGCCGAAGGCTGGGCCTTGAGGCGCTCCCACAGCGGGGCGATGAAGTCCCGCTCCACCTTGATGTCGTTGTTGAGCAGAAGCACGGCCTCTTCGCGGATCTCCTGGACGACCCGGTGTAGGAGAAGAGGATGCGGTTTTCCGGGCAGTCGATCCACCCCACCCCGGGCAGGCGCGCGGCCGTCCAGGCCCGGCTGTCGTCCCGGCTGACGTTGTCGACCACGCTCAGCGCGCAGGGCACCGGCGACGCCTGGCAGGCCTCCCAGACCGAGGGCAGACACTCCTCCAGCAGGGCCCTGCCGTTGTAGTTGAGAACCAGGATGTGGATGGACACGAGATTCCCAGAAGGACGTCCAGAACAACACGGCTAGAATGGGGCATTTCAATTCCCCTGACAACCTCAAAAACCCTCAATCCCATCCTCTCCTGGCGCCGCCGACCGACCTGAAAGAGCCAATTTCAGAGGAGCGTGGGATGCCGAAGGGGCCGAGGGGAGCGCCAGGCGAGGCGTGTGAACGCGGAAACCATGGACCCAGGGCGGTCAGAATTTCAAAAGCATGGATATCTGGTGCCTGTCACCCAGGCCCCCGGCGTTGTAAATGTAGGCGTAGTCGAACTCGTAGAACTGGTAGATCCAGGTGGCGCCCGCCGTGGGGCTGTTTTCAACCCCGTCGTATCCGGCCCGGAGGGCCCAGGAATAGTCCGGCCACCATTCCAGGCCAAGGTGGGGCGCGATGCTTCCCCCCGTGGCAACCGGAACATCCAGGTCCGCGGCCGTCACCAGGTGGTAGCCGAAGAAACGGTCGGAAATCCCGGCCTTGAGGTTGGGCGACACCTGCCAAAAATCAATAACCCGGGAAGTCGAAAATCCTCCTTAAAATAATCAAAATGCAAGGTCTATTTTTATGTTCTAATCCCCACTCTTTTAAGTAAAAAAAAGGCGGGATAATTTTTCAGAAGCCCCGCGCCTCCATCCGCCCATTCAAATACCTGCGATGCGGGGCGGAATTGGAA
>JAJYGY010000405.1 GCA_021790555.1 bacterium | reverse complement strand
GCCGTGCAGCTGGTGGACCTGGAAGGCTTCTCCTACCGGCAGGCCTCCCAGGTGCTGGGCTGCCCTCCCGGCACGCTGATGTCGCGCCTGTCCAGGGCCCGCCAGGAGCTGAAGGCGCGCCTGCGTTCCCTGGCCCGCGAAGAGGGCCTGGGCGAAAGGAAGCGAGACCGTGAACTGCGATGAATTCGCCAAACTGCGCGCGGCCCTGGTGGACGACGAGCTGTCGGGCCGGGACCTGGAGGAGGTGCGGCTGCACCTGGCCGCCTGCCCCTCCTGCCGCCTGCTGGCCGAGCGCGAAAGGGAATACCTGGAGGGCCTGCGCAAGGCCCTGAAGCCGGCCCCGGCCCCGGCCGGGGTGCGGGGGAGGGCCCTGGCCCTGGTGAAGGCCGCGCCCGCCCCGGCCCGGCGCCGCTGGCTGGGGGGCCCCTGGGTCTGGGCCCCGGCGGCCTCGGCCCTGCTGGCCTGCCTGGTGCTGGCCTTCACGCCCCTGGGGAGGTCCTACCCAGGCCAGCCCTGCCGCTGCGGGGCCTGCCAGCAGTTCGTGGACGACCACACCGGCCTGGCCCTGAAGGACGCCAGCCCCTTCCTGGCCACCGACGACCCGGAACAGCTCTCCTCGTGGTTCCGCGACGCCCAGCCCGGCGCCGCCGCCATCCCCTCGGTGTCGGGCAGCCGGCTTCTGGGCGGGCGCTGGTGCGTGCTCAACGGCTGCCGCTTCGAGATGGCCACCTACCGCACGGGGGACAGCCAGGTCAGCCTCTTCCGCCAGCCGCCGCCGCTGGCCTGCCAGCGGGGATGGGACTTCTGCGGCGACAAGCACTACCTGGCGGCCGTGCGGGGATACACCCTGCTGGCCTTCCAGGGCCGGGAGGGGGTTTCGGTGCTGGTTTCCGACCTGCCGGCCCGGCGCCTGGAGGAGTTCTCGCGCCAGGCCCACCTGGGGGGGTCCACCGGCGAGCTGTGAGGGCCGGCGGGCGTTCAAACCAAGCGAGCTTTCGGGAGGTTTCCTGATGAACAGATGGTTTCGCCAAGCCGCCCTGGCGGCGGCCCGCGGCGGTGAGCTTCAAGGACGCCGCCAAGACCGTGCGCGCCTTCGTGGCGGGCGAGGAGAAGATGAAATACGGCCACTTCATGGTCTGGGACAAGGCCGACGACAAGGCGCTGATATTGCGCCTGGAAAGGGTGGAAGGAAAGACCCTGAAGGACCTGGCGGACCAGCGCCTGCTGGTGACGGCCGAATTCCGCGCCGCCTCGGGAGGGCGCTACCTGCTGGACTTCGTCCTGGATGGCACCACCCCGTCCGGCCTTTCGGTGGAGGGGATCACGGTTTACCGGAAACTGGGGCAGGCTCCCCGCTACCAATGGAAGGAGGACAACGGGCTATGGCAAAAATCCGCCAAACCTTGAGGCACGGGGCGGGGCCGCTGCTGGGCCTGATGCTGGCCCTTGGCCTGGGGGCGACCGCCCTGGCCCACGACCACCCCGAGGGGCAGCCGGGCGCCATCGCCACGGCGGCCCGCAACGGCATCACCAAGGACACCCTGGCCCAGGCCATCGCCAACTACATGCGCGAGGACGCCAAGAAGACGGGCGGGCTCTTCCTGTTTTACGACCCCAAGGAGCACCACTCCCTGGCGCTGAAGTTCGATCACGTGGTGGACATGGAGGCGCTGTGCCAGATCAACAGCGACACCTATTTCGCCTGCACGCTGCTCAACCAGGTGGGCAGCAAGAACGTCTACGACGTGGACGTCTTCATGAAGGGCAAGACCGCCAAGGACCTGAAGGTGTCGCAGGTGCTCCTGCACAAGAAGGACGGCGTGCCCCGCTACAACTGGGCGGAAAAGCACGGCCGCTGGTACAAGGCCTACGTCCACTGAGCGCGGGCCCATTTTTCGAACCTCGCATCAGGAGTCCGCGGATGACCCGATTCGCCAAGCTTCTCGCCGGTGTGGCGCTGCTGTCCGCCGCCTCGTGCCCGGCCGCCTCCTCCAGGCCCAGCCGCAGCGTGGAGTTCACCTACCAGTTCACGGTTTCCGGCCTCCCCGCCTCCGGGGGCAAGCTGCAGGCCTGGGCGCCCCTGCCCTCCTCCAACGCCATGCAGAAGGTCTGGGACCTGAAGGTGGACAGCCCCATCCCCTACAAGGAGAAGGTGGAGCCGACCTTCCACGACCGCTACCTGTACCTGGAAAAGGAGGGCGGATTGCCCTCGTCCGTGACCGTCACCGTGACCTTCAAGGCCACCCGCCTGGAGGCCAGCCGGAAAAAGGGCTGGCTGGACAAGACCAAGGGAAACCTGAAGCCGGAGCTGGAGGCCAACCGCATGATCCCCCTGGGCGGGCCTATCCTGAAGGAGGCCAAGAAGGCCCTGAAGGGCCGCGGGAAGGGCGAGTCCAAGGCCCGCCTGCTCTACGACGACGTGGTCGACACCATGACCTACGACAAGACCGAGAAAGGCTGGGGACGCGGCGACGCGGCCTGGGCCTGCGATTCGCGCCGGGGCAACTGCACGGATTTCCACTCGCTGTTCATCGGCATGGCCCGCTCGCAGGACATCCCGGCCCGGTTCTGGATCGGGTTACCCCTGGCCCCCACCCGCACCGCGGCGGTCATCCCCGGCTACCACTGCTGGGCCGAATTCTGGAGGCCCAAGTCCGGCTGGGTGCCCCTGGACGCCTCCATGGCCAGCCTGACCCCGGCCGAGTCGGCCAAGTATTACGGCATCCTGGACCCCTATCCCTTCGCCCAGGCGCACGGCTTCACGTCGCGCAAGGCCTTCTTCTTCGGCAACCTGGACCCGGACCGGGTGGCCTTCTGCCTGGGCCGCGACCTGAAGCTCTCGCCGGAGCCGGCCGATTCTCCGGTGAACATCTTCATCTACCCCATCGTGCAGCTCAACGGCAAGGCCTGGGACAAGGTGGGGAACCATTTCTCCTTCGCCGAC
>JAJYGY010000237.1 GCA_021790555.1 bacterium | reverse complement strand
GGAATCCGGCGCGGCGGAGGCGGACGCCGCCCCATACCCCGCGTCCAGGTCGATGCTGGCGATGAGGCCCCGGCCGATCTTGCGGGTGACGCCGTTGTCCACGATCGTGACCGAACCGGTGGTGTCCTCGGTCACCTGGCCGTGCAGCACCGTGCCGTCGGTCAGGGTGACGGCGTCCTCGCCGGGCCCGTCGGCCCGGCCCGGCGCCACGGCCCACACCAGCAGGCCCGCCGCCAGGAAAAGGATGGCGAAGAGTTTTTTCATGGTCCTATCCTCCAAGAATGAGGCGGGGCTTCCCTTCAAGCTGATCAAAAGGAAAATCCGTCAGGCCAGGTTGTCCCGAACGGATCCGTGGCGGTCAAAATGAAATTTCCCTTGGGGCAATAATAGGCGACGACATAGCTGTAGTTCGGGCTGACCACGTCCCCATAGCCGTCCACCGCCTCCCCCACCACGCTGTCGCCGGGCTTGATCTCCTGCCCCCGGTTCCCGAAAACGGCCGTGGCGCTGACCTGGTTGTTTCCGAAGACCTCCGGGCTGGCGCAGGAATCCGTGGAGCTCAGCACGCCGTAGATGGGTCCGTAGGTGCTGTGCTGGCCGATATTCTTAAGGACCACCACGATCTCCGATTCGTTACCCGAGATATTGGCGTAGTTAAGGACGCTGTCCACCGCCATGTTGGCCCCCTGCTGGTTCACGCCGAACAGGGACTTGCTGTACAGGTTGGTGGGTCCGCGGTCCGCGCAGCCCGCGGCCATCACCACCAGGCCCAGCAGGCAGCCCAGGCCGGAAAGGCCCCTCCGCTTAGCGCCCGAAGTCATAGAACACCCCCAAGCTCAACGTGTGGTAGCCCGTGTAGGAATAGGCCAGGTCGTAGGTGTAGCGCAGGTCCAGGCCGGCCGCCCCCAGGTAGAGCTTGGCCCCGGCCACGGCGATGAAGCCGTTGTTGCCCAGGTCCACCTGGTCGCCGTCGGGCGTGGACGGGTCGTTGACCTGGATCCACCCGAAGCGGCCGCCCGGCCCGGCGTAGACCGTCAGGGCCGGCCCCAGCCGCACCGGCCACACCAGGCTGAAGTCCGAGCCCACGTAGGTGAGGCTGTCCAGGGTGCCGATGTTGGAGACGCTGGTGTTCCAGAGGTCGAAGTCCATCAGCAGCACGTCGCCGAAGCCCATCCCCAGGGTGAAGCCGTTGATGGCCGTGGTGACCTGGCTCTGGAAGGTGCTGTTGAGGGGCAGGAACAGCTTGTATCCGGCCGAAAAATCCAGCCCCAGGCGGGCCGGGGAATAGAAGGGGCTGTAGGAGCCGGGCATGGTCGGGACGACCTGGCCGGGCATGGTCGGCACCACCTGGCCGGGTTCCTGGGGCACCACCTGTCCCCCGCCCTGCGCGACGGCCTGGCCGCCGGCATCCGCAGAGGCCGCGGACCCTCCCTGGTCCGGCCCGGCCTGGTAGGCCCCCAGCGTGAAGTCGGCCGCGCCGAAGTCCGCGTCGCTGAATCGGGTGCTTCCCCGCCAGAGCACCCGCCCGTCCGCGGAGTCGGTCATCCGGGCGTCGAGGAACACGGTTCCGGCGGAGCGGGTGTAGGTTCCGCTGAGCAGGGCGTCCGCGCCGGAAGGGTCCTGGCCGGCGCGCAGAACCCGCCAGCGTCCCGCCCCGATGATCCTGTCCCGCAGGCCCTCCTCCACCTTCACGCAGAAGGGAGACCGGCGGTGGGTCTGCCGGTCGACGAAGCCGGCCACGGCCAGGCTCCCCACCGAAGGGGCCTGCGCGGCCCCCAGCGAGGCGGCCAGCTGGTCCAGGGCCGCCTGGTAGCCCGGCGCGGCCCATCCCGGCGCGGCCAGCAGCAGCAGGGCCGCCGGCATCCACGCCTTCAAGAAGCCAAGACAGCGGTTCACGTCTCCTCCTGAGTGGAAATCCCTACCTGCCCAGGGCCAGGCGGAAGCGCCGGGTCCGGGCGGGGTCCAGCGCGGGCAGGGGCCGGGGCAGCCGGGCGATGACCTCCTCCACGGCCGCGGCCCTCTGGCGCGGGTCTCCGTGGGTGGCCCCGCCGTAGGGCAGCTTGCGCAGCACCGCCTCCAGGGCCCGGGGGTCGTATCCCACGGAATCCAGGATGCCCACGGCCGAGGCGTCGGCGGCGTATTCCTTCTGCCGGTCGTAGCCGTGGGCCAGGGCCTGCATCACCTGGCCCACCGAGGCGTTGAAGGTGTCGGTGAGGCTGGACAGCTCGCTTCCCTTCACCACCTGGCCGATTCCGAACCTGGCCAGGCTGAGCAGGGCGGCCTGCCTGTTGACCTCGCTGATGGCCTGCAGGGGGTGGCCCAGGGCCACGTGCGAGCATTCGTGGGCCAGCACGGCCGCCAGTTCGTCCTCGTTGTCGCACAGGCGCACCAGGCCCTCGCTGATGATCACGAAGCCGCCCGGCGTGGAGAAGGCGGCGGGCGGCGCGCCCTTCACCAGGATGAAGTGCCAGCCGCGGTACTGCTGGGGCTGCTGGCAGGCCAGGGCCACGGTCTGCCCCACCTGGCCCACGTAGCGCTGCAGGGCCAGGTCCTGGCTGGGCGGCCAGTCGGCCAGCAGGCGGCAGGCCACCGTGCGCCCCAGGTAGTACTGCTGCGAAGGGCTGAATTCCCTGCCGGAGCGCTGCATGCTCTGCCCGGCGTCGACGAGGTCCTGCTGGCCGGTGGCCCTGCCGTAGGCCGAGGTGAGGGCGCCCACCGTGGCGCAGCCCCCGGCCAGCGCCGCCGCCAGGCCCAGGGCCAGCGCGGTCCGCGCGCGGCTCATTGGGCGGCCGCCGAGAATTCGCCCAGCCGGCCGCTCCGGCGGAAGCCGCGCAATTCGTCCAGGGGGTCGGCGAAGCGGGTGAGGGCCTCCAGGCGGTCCAGCTGGGAGTAGTCCAGGCTGGGGTTGCGGGCCTTGTATTCGGCCTCCACGTCGCTGTTGAAGCCCTTGGTGGCCG
>JAJYGY010000103.1 GCA_021790555.1 bacterium | reverse complement strand
GCGCGCGCAAGATGTGGGCCCAGACCCTTGAGGCGGACCCCAACAACGCCGTGGCGCAGGAGAACATCAAGACCCTGACCCAGATGGGGCATTGACGCCGCGCCGGAACCGCCCCTGCCCCCGACCCCGACCTGAAGAGCCCCCCATGACCACCGAGACGGTACCGGAAAAGCGGCCCACCCCGACCGGCCGTGCCTGGAGCCTTTCCAGGCACGTGACCCTGTCCGCGGCCCTGGTGGTGGCCGCGGGCCTGGCCCTGGGCGCCCCGCCGACCCTGGCGCCGGCCGGGCTGTTCCTGTTTTGCCCGCTGATCGTGCTGGGCGCGGCCCTGTGGAAGACCCCGGGCCTTTTCGCCGGCGCCTTCCTGGCCCTGGGCAGCTGCCTGCTGCGGCTCCAGGAGGCCGCGGGACACCGCCCGCACCAGGCCCTGCTGCTCGAAACCGCCGTGCTGGCCGGCTGTTCCTGGCTCACCTTCTACTTCCACCGCCATTCCGAAAGCCTGCTGATGGTGAAGCGCGACAGCGCCGACGATTCCGGCAGGGAGGCGGTGGACGTTGCCCAGCGGCTGGACAAGGAGCGGGAACAGCTTGAGGCGGCCCGGGAAAGGGCCCGCAGGCTGGAGCGCATCGGCGCCCTGGCCGTGCAGATGGAGCTAAAGCGCGACTTCCTGGCGCGCCTGCACCTGGTGGCCGGGGAGCTCCTGGAATACCTCGGAGGCGGCGAGGCCGTGGCCCTGCTGAAAGGGCCCCAGGGGCTGAAGAGCGTCCTGGTGCGGTCCTACGACGGGCGCGACGCCTACCCCGACGAGGCCGCCGATTTCGACCAGTGGGTGGCCAACCGCCGCATGTCCCTGCTGGTGTCGGACATCGAGAAGGACATCCGCTTCAACCCCAAGCCCCTGCGCGAGAAGAACCTGCGCTCGGTGGCCAGCGCCCCCATCGTGCGGGACGGCCAGGTGCTCGGGCTGCTGCGCCTGTGCTGGGACAAGGTGAACGCCTACAGCCACGACGACCTGCGCCTCCTGAGCCTGCTGTGCGAGGCGCTGGCCCATTCCGATCCGCCGCCCGGACCGGCCTTCGCGGAGGAGAGGTGATCCCCCTGCTGGATCCCACCGCCACCCCCGACCCGCGCCGGGTGGGCCTGGCCTGCTCGGCCTGGCTGGTCCTTTCGCTGCTGCTGGCCCTGTTGCCGGGGCCGCTGGGGCTTTCGGCCTTCCACCTTTCGGTATGGGCCGTGGCGGCCTTCAGTTATTTCCTTCCCGGCCCCAGGGCCCTGCTCTTCGGCCTGGCCGCGGCCGGCCTGGGGCTGGGCACCTGCTGGCTGCGCGGCGGGGGCAAGGAGTTCTACTTCCTCCAGACCTCCGTCCTGGTGGTGATGGGATTCCTTCCCACCCTGTTTTCGCGGGCCGAGGAACGCCGCCGGCTGGAGCAGGAGATCATCACCCAGTACCACCAGCGCCGGCTGGAGGCCCTGCACGCCGAGCTGGGGGGCCTGCAGCGCCAGATCCACGAGGAAGTGGAGAAGGCCAAGGCCGTCACCGCCCACTTGAAGAGGCTGGCCGAATGAGCAAGCCCGTCCGCCTGGCCCTGTGCCAGACCGCCCCCCGCCTGGGGGACGTCAAAAGGAACCTGGCCCAGGTGCTTCACTGGGCCGAGAGGGCCCGGGCTTCGGGCGCGGGCCTGGCCGTGTTTCCCGAGCTGGCCTTGAGCGGTTATTTTTTGAAGGACCTGGTGGCGGACTGCGCGCTGAAGGAAGGGTCCCCTGCCCTGCGGTCGCTTGAAAAGGCCAGCAAAGGCCTGGACCTGCTGGTGGGCGGGGTCTTCGAGGACGACCGGCACCGTTTCTTCAACGCCCTGTTCTTCCTCAGCCGGGGGCGCCTGGCGGGGATCTACCGCAAGATCTACCTGCCCACCTACGGCATGTTCGACGAGGGACGCTACTTCGCCGCGGGTTCCGAAGTTCCCGTGTTCCGGGGGCCGGCCGGGGCCTTCGGCTGCCTGCTGTGCGAGGACGCCTGGCACGCCGTGCTGCCGCTGACCGCGGCCCTTTCCGGCGCCACCCTGCTGGTGGTCAGCTCCAGTTCGCCGGCGCGGTCTCCCCTGGTGGCGGCGCGGGGGGCGCGCGAGGACATGCGGGAGCGGCTCGACATCACCCGAACCTGGCAGCGCGTCACCCGGACCTGGGCCCAGACCCTGGGACTTGCCGTGGCCTACTGCAACCGGGTGGGCTTCGAGGAGGGCGTGGGTTTCTGGGGAGGGTCCGAGCTGGTTTCGCCGCAGGGCGAGGCCCTGGCCCAGGCGCCCCTGATGACCGAGCACCTGCTGGTGGCCGAATGGAAGCCGGCCCTGGCCCGGAGGTCGCGGGTCGCCACCCCGCTGCTTCGGGATGAAAAGGTGGACCTGGACGCGAGGCTGCTGGCGGGCCTGGCCGGATGGAAGGTGGGAGGGCAAAAATGAAGAACAAGGCGCTTTATCCGGGGTCCTTCGACCCGCTCACCAACGGGCACGTGGACCTCATCCGCCGCGGGCTTTCCATGTTCGACCAGGTGGCCGTGGGCGTTTTGAAGAACCCGAGCAAACGCCCCCTTTTCAGCCTGAAGGAAAGGGTGGAGATGGTGAAGGAGGCCATGGGCCACAATCCGCGCGTGCGCGTGCTGGCCTTCGACGGGCTGCTGGTGGACCTGGTGCGGGACATGGGAGACCCGGTGGTGCTGAGGGGCCTGAGGGTGGTGTCGGATTTCGAGTACGAGTTCCAGATGGCCCTGATGAACCGCAAGATGAATCCGGGCTATGAGGTGGTCTTCATGATGCCGGACGAGCGCTACACCTACCTGTCCTCGTCCATGGTGCGCCAGGTGGCCCTGCTGGGGGGTTCGGTGCGGAATTTCGTCCCGCCCCTGGTGGCCAAGCGCATCGAGAAAAAGACGAAAACAAAAAAGCCCGTCCACGCCTGAGGCGGGGACGG
>JAJYGY010000397.1 GCA_021790555.1 bacterium | reverse complement strand
CCCGCCCAGGCGGCGGCCGGCGCGACCAGGGCGTCCCAGGCGTGCGTCAGGCCGCCGCCGATGACGATCATCCCTGGGCTGAGCAGGTGCAGCAGATTCATCAGACCGATCCCGTTGTAGCGGACGCTCTTCCGGGCCAGGGCGGCGCTCTGGGCCTGGGCTTCCACCGTGTTTCCCGCCTCCGAGGCCAGGGCGGCGCCGGCCTGCAACTGCCAGATCACCAGCGAACTCAGGGCCGTGTCGAAGGCAGGCCGGGCCCCGGCCAGGGCGGTGGGCGAAACCCCCGGCGCGGAGGCGGTGGGGGAAAGCCCGTCGGCCGGCGCCTCCACGGAAGGGGCCAGCGCCGCGTTGTCCGCGGGCCGGACCCATTTCAGGTAGGCCGGCTCCTCGCCGCTGTTGCCGTAGTTCCACAGGCCGTCGGCCAGCGCATGCGCGCTCCACCAGGCGCACTCGTTGACCATGTCCGGCGCCCAGCTGGAAAGGAAGGCCCCGGCCCGCTTCGGGTCCCGGTCGCGGTGGTAAAGGTCCCAGGCCGCCCAGGCGTTGAGGGGCAGGCCCCCTGCCTCCCAGTAGAGCATGCCTTCGCCCGAATAGGGGGGCACCGGCAGGTCGGCGTTGGCCGCCACGCTGGAGAGCTGCGCCAGGGCCTGCTCGGCCTTGTCCATGTCCAGCTCGGCCCATCCCAGGGCGGCGAAGGGCGTCTCCACGCTGAAGAAATCGTCGCGGAAGCCCTTGGATTCGGAAAAGAGGCTGGCGGTCATGTGCCCGCGCGCGCCGTATTCGGAAAGCAGCAGGGTCCAGGCCGCCCGCCGCGCCAGTCCGTCCAGGGACTTGTCGGCCGGGCGGGGCAGGCGGCTCTCGGTCCGCCGGGTGCGCCGCAGGGCTTCCTGGAAGGCGGCGCCCCCGGGAAGGGCCCATTCCTTCCAGGCCTCCAGGGCCGTCCTGCGGGCCTGGTCCTTGTCCGGCGACACGCTGAGGATCACGGGATAGCGCAGGGTGTGGCCGGGCCTCAGGTCCACTGGCCTGGAATCGATCCTGAGGAAGAAATGGTCGCTGACCACCCGGCCGATGTCGTCCAGCATGGCGGCCCGCGAGGAGCCCGGCCCGCTGAAGTCCGCGGACAGGGGCTCGCCGACCCGGAGCACGGCGTGCTCCACCACCTGGCGGGAGAAGAGCCGGGAGCGGTCGCAGCCCAGCGTGAAGAGGCCGGACCCGGCCTGGAACAGGCCCAGGAAGTCCGCGTCCGGAAGGTCCTGCCAGGCCAGGAAGGAGGGCCGCACCACCAGGGCACGCCGGCCCAGGTTGCGGAAGCTGGCCACCATCAGCACGCAATCCTGCCGGGCGAAAAGCGTGATGCATTCCGCCTTCAGCCCCTGCTGCCCCCCCAGCAAGGCCTTTTCCTCCCCGTAGCGGGGCTGGGATTCCACCAGGTCGTCCGACACCGGCAGGGCCCGCGCCGTGGACGAATCGGCCCCCACGTCCACGCCCAGTCCGAAGCGGAAGAGGTCCTTGGCCGCCGCGGGGCCGGCCGAGGCGTTCCCCAGGGCCCAGGCCGAACGCAGGCTCCAGTCCGCGAAAGCCGCGTGACCCTGCTCCTGGGCGGTGGTGGAAAGCTTCAGAAGCACCACGTGGCTGGCCCAGTCCGAAAAGGGCGTCAGGCTCCAGTCCAGGGGGCCGGGGGCTTCGGCCTTTTTCGCGGCCCAGGCGGGGGCGGCCGCCAGGAGGACGGCGAGCAATAATCCTGGAACGCGGGGCTTGCTTTTCATGGAACCTCCCATCCTTGCGCGGGATCAGGCCAGGGGATCGCGGAGTCCGGCCAGGCGGAATCCCTCGGCGCGGAAACGGCAGGCGTCGCAGCGGCCGCAGGGCACGCGCCCCCCGGCGTAGCAGGACCAGGTGCGGGCGAAATCAACCCCCAGAATACGGCCTTTGCGCACGGTTTGTTCCTTGCCAAGCCCGGCCAGGGGGGCCACCACCGAAATGCCCCGGCCCTCCTGGCTGCCCGCCCGCGTGCCCAGCGAGGCCGCCCGCTCCATGGCGCGGAAAAACGCGGGCCGGCAGTCGGGGTACCCGGAATGGTCGGTGCGGCACCAGCCCCCCCAGACCTCGCGCGCGCCCACGGCCTCGGCGAAGCTGAATGCCAGCGAGAGGAAGACACCGTTGCGGAACGTGACGTAGGTGGCGGGGATGGGCCCCGCCTTTCCCGCCCCCGGAGGGGATGCCGCGCGGCCCTTCAGCAGGCTTCCCTGGGCGACCCGCGCCAGGGGCACCCGCAGCACCTCGTGGCGCGCGGCCCCCAGCGCCCGCGCCTGGGCACGGGCCGCCGCCGCCTCGCGGGCATGGCGCTGGCCGTAGAGGAGGGTCAGGGCGTGCAGTTCCCTGCCCCGGCTCCTTGCCCAGGCCGCCGCCACGGCCGAATCCAGTCCGCCCGAAAGCAGCACCACCGCCCTGAGGGAGACCCCCTTTTTTCCGCCCCGCGCCCGCCCGGCCGCCGCGCTCATCGCCTCATCCCTTCAAGACCGCGATCTTGTTCCTTCCCTTGCGGCCGGCCGCGGCCACCGCCGCCCCGGCCCGCTCCATCACCCGCGCCAGGGTCTCGCCCCGGCCCCCGAAGCCCGTCAGGCCCAGGCTCACCGTCACCCCGCCCATGCGCGTGCCGTCCGGAAGCCGCACCCGCACGCGCGAAACGGCGTTGAGCAGCTTTTCTGCCGCGGCCCCGGCCTCGGAAAGCTCCACTTCCGGCAGCACCAGGGCCAGGCTGGCCTCGTCCCAGCGCCCCAGGAAGTCCACGCTGCGGGTCACGTGGCGCAGGGTCTGGGCGGCCTGGCGCAGGGCCTCCCGGGCGGCCCCGGCGCCGTGCTTTTTGTCCAGGCCCTCGCTCCGCTGGAGGGCCAGCAAGATGACGGCCCCGCCCCGCCCGAACCGGGCCGCCCGGGCCATCTCCTGGCGCAGGCGCGTGGTGAAGGCCGGCGCGTCGGCCAGCCCGGTGAGGGGGTCCAGGCCGCCGAGCCGGGCCTTTTCCTCCACCTTGGCCTTCCACGAGGTCAGGGCCACCCAGGCCAGCAGGAAGGTGGCGGCGGCCTGGTACAGGCTGTGCACGTGCAGGCCCACGAAGGCCAGCGGCAGGGCCGCGCTGACGAACAGGAGAAGGGGAAGCATCATCTTTGACCTCCGTTTCGGTGTCGCGGGCTCAACGTTTGCGCGCGTCCCCGTAGAGCACGCGGTGCCACTGGGGCAGGACGCGCAGGTCCCAGCCCCGCCAGAAATCCTTCAGGCCGGCCAGGGCCGCCTCGCCCAGGGCCCGGCAGCGCGCCGCGTAGTCGGCGCCGCTGGAAAGCCCCTCCGGCACCAGCAGCACGGGCGTCCGGCGGGCCTCCGGCAGGGCCGCCAGGATGGAGCGGACCCTTTCCAGGTCCGATTCCCTGGGCAGGCCCCTGGAATCGGAGGTGATCACGAACTTCAGCTGCAGCCCCCCGCCCCCGAAGCGGCGGCAGAACTCGGCCAGCGCGCCCAGGTCGAAGCGCATGGCCGGGGTGGACTGGGCCCCGCCGTCCAGGCTGCCGTCCCACTTGGGCGCGACGCTCCACAGGTCCACCGCCCCGTCCAGAGCCGCGGGCAGGAGCAGGCCGTTGGTCTCCACCTTCACCTTCCTGCCGGCCCCGCGCAGGGCCCGGCAGAGCAGGGCCAGGCTTTCCATTTCCCCGCCCCCCCGGAAGGTGGGCTCCCCGCCGGTGAAGGAGACCCAGCCGGCCCCGGATTCCAGGGCCATGTCGCGCAGGGCCTCCCAGCCCAGCTCCCTGGCCTCGCTCTCGTCGAAGCTGGAAAACTTCGAATCGCACCACCAGCAGCGCAGGTTGCAGCCCGAAAGCCGCACCAGGAAGGTGGGGCAGCCCAGGGAGACCCCCTCGCCCTCCAGGCACAGGTAGGTTTCGGTCACCCTCAGGCAGCCCGGCCGGGCCTCGATGGGAACCCCTGGTGGATTGGCTTGGCTCATGGTCCGCCCCCGGGCGCGGCGCGGGGGTCATCCCTTGACGAAGGGGTTTTCCCTCTTTTCGGCGCCGATGCTGGTTTCCCCGCCGTGGCCAGGCAGCACCCGGGTGTCCTCCGGCAGGGTGAAAAGTTTTCCGCGGATGGAATTCAAAATGGCCTCGGCCGACCCCCCGGGGAAGTCCGACCGGCCGATGCTGCGCCTGAAGAGGGTGTCGCCGGAGAAAAGCGTGGCCGACCCGCGGTGCAGGAAGCACAGGCTTCCCCGCGAATGCCCGGGCGTGTGCAGCACGGCCAGTTTCAGCCCGGCCGCTTCGACCTGCTCCCCGTCGGCCAGGTAGCGGTCCACCTTGGGCCGGCGGGTGCTGCCCATGCCGTAGAAGGCGTAGGAATCCTCCAGCCCCTCCAGCAGTTCCTCCTCGTCCCGGTGGCAGTGGAAGGGGGCCGAAAAGGCGTCCTTCATCTCCTGGACCGCGCCCACGTGGTCCTGGTGGCCGTGGGTGGCAAGGATGAGCACGGGCTTGACCCCGGTCCCGGCGATGCCTTCCTTCAATTCCTTGGGCGAGGAGCCCGGATCCACCAAAATCCCTTCCCGGCTTCCCGGAAGGTGGACCAGGTAGCAATTCTCCTCAAAGGGCCCGTTGAGCAGCGTGTGGACCGTCAAAAGATTTTCCATTCCCCACCCTAGCGCGAGCCGAGACAACAAAGCCGGCCCAAATTAGGCCGCCGGGCATGGGAAGTCAAGGCGGGGAGGGAAAAAAAAACCCCTTCCCGGTCTCCCGGGAAGGGGTCTTGAACCCGAGCCGCTTAGAAGGAATACGTGGCGGCGTAGGTCAGGGTGTCCGCGTTGTACAGGTACTTCCCGTCGTAGACCGGGAACAGAGCGGTGGTGGTGTACGCGTGGCTCCACTCCAGGCTGTGCGCCAGGGCGCCGGTCACGTACTTCAGGGTGATCGTTCCCTCGTTGATTTCGGTGACGCTGCCGCCCTTATCCGGGGTGAACAGCTGCTCATAGCGCGGGATCAGCGACAGGCCGCTGACCGGCGTGGCATAGTTCACGTACAGCGCGTAGCCCTGCTGCTTGGGGGAGAAGGCGACCTGGTTGCCGGTGGACGGATCCGTGACCGAACTGCCCTGGGCATTTCCCGCCAGCGTGTCGGCGGAGGCGATGTGGGTCTTGTACAGGTACTCACCCTGCAGGCCCAGGTTGTCCATCAGCTGGTCCTTCACCACCACGTCCAGGTAGTCGTTGTTCTCCGAACCCACCATCGACACCAGCTTGTTCCCGAAAGCGTCGTAGGTGGTCGGCTCCAGCAGGTAGGTGGCGGTCAGTCCCACCCCGGCCAGGCTGTAGTTCAACGACACGCCCAGGTCCTTGCCGTTCAGGTCGGCGCTGTCGCTCGGCGTCGCATCAGGGAAGAACTTCTCGTCCGTGTTGTTGGCGATCAACCCGGTGATGCCCAGCCCGGCGATGCTGTAGTTCACGGCCAAGCCGTTCAGGAAGGTCGGCACCGCGCCGAACAGGATGGAACGGCTGTAGTTCAGGTCGTTCGTCACGTCCAGGGACTCCGCGCCGATGCCGGCGAAGAACTTACCGAACTTGAAGCCGACCGGACCCGCGTTGAAATCCACGAAGGCCTGCTCGATCGGGGCGTTGGACAGGCTGATGATCGGGCTGTACAGGATGTCCAGTTCACCGCCCACGCCGTTGGCCGAATCCTTGCCCACCAGGGACAACTGGCCCGCGCCGAAGCTGAACTCGTTGGCGTTCACGTTGCTGTTGTTGCCCAGGGCGGGCCGGATGTCGCCGAGATTGTTCAGGTTGGCCTGGTAGAAGCCCGTGACGTAGCCCGAGGTCTTGAGGCTCACGTCGGCGAACAGGCTTCCCGAAGCCAGGCTGGCGGCAGCCGCTGCCACCAACATCATCTTCGATGTCTTGCGCATTACTTCCTCCTTTGGGATGGGAGTTACCTACTGATGAAGTCACCCCGCGCCCTACTCCTAAGGCCGGGATGAAGCTTTGGTTTTACTCAATAAAACCAAATCAGTACTTCGCCGTATTTGGGATCGGTCACCCTCCTTTCAAAGCTAGGATGTTCCAAAAGGTTCCTTGTTTCGAATGAATGTCAAAGAGCGTTTCGGGTTGCCCACTAGCCAAATCACAAGGCACTTATTTACCACAAAAAGCCTTCGTTAAAAACATTTTTTTTACGAAGTCTTAACGAATTGGAAACAAAAAAAATCCGGTCCAGAAATACCCTTTGTTTTAAAGGGCTTTCAAGGGCCGGATCCAGGGCCTTCCGGGAAAAAAAGATGGTCAAAACGATTTGGACTCCGCCGCGGCCAGGATGGACTCCGCGATCTTGCGCATGGGCCTGCGGGTGTTCATGCTCTGCTTCTGGATGTAGCGGAAGGCCTCGGGCTCGCTGTAGCCGTTTTCCGCCATCAGCAACCCCTTGGCCCTTTCCACCAGCTTGCGGGTCTCCAGGTCCTGCTGGATGGCCGCGGTGGCCACCCTCAACCTGGCGTTTTCAATGGCCACCGCGGCCTGGCTGGCCACCATGGAAAGCAGCTTCACCTCCATCTCAGAATAGGCGTGCGGCTGGGAGCTGTAGCTGTTGAGGATCCCCACCACCCGGTTGCGGACCATCATGGGCACGCACAGCAGCGAAACAACGCCCTCCTGCCGGGCGATGTCCTGGAAGCAGTAGGCCTGTTCCACCCGGACGTCCGGCACGATCTGGGCCTGCTGGGTCCTCACGGCCCTGCCGGAAATCCCCTGGTTGACCTTGATGGCCGGCTTGCGGCAGTAGGCCTGCGACAGGCTCTGGGTGGCGGCGATGGCCAGCTCGCCTTTGGATTCGTCCAGGAGCAGAATGGAGCATATCCGGCTCTGCATCAGTTCCGCCGTGATGCCCACAATCCTCTGAAGGATGTCCTGGAGGGTGAAGTCGTGGACCAGGGCCTGGCTGATGCTGTGCAGCTTCTCAATTTCAGGGTAGGCCCTTGCCCGCAACGGGGCTTCCGGGACCCCATCCATCACCGCGAAGGTTTCCATGACCTCCTCCAGAACAAAATTGTTGCCTGGAAAACAAAAATGTCGTCTCCTGCATGAAAATTCATGGGGATTTCAGCATTTTCATTTTCTTTTTTATTGATAAAGCAATTTTCATGCCCGTTTGGAGAAAGGCTTAAACGGGATTTCCCAGCTGCCGAGGGGCTTCCGGGATCAAAAGACCGGCTGAAGGGGCATAGCCCTTGACGCTTTTGGAGGCCACCTTTATAATCTGCCGAGAGGCGGATTTCTGGAACAAGGTGGATTCCTTCACCTCCGGGCAGCAACCACTGGGCGAGGCATTGATGGCCAAGGTGATTTGCGCCAACTGCGACAACCAGATTCGGCTGGATCCGGACGACGGGGAAGGAAAGCTGGTTTCCTGTGAACACTGCAAGGCGACCCTCAAGGTCATCACCGACGGCGAGTACCTTTTGACCGAGAAAACCGCTTAAGGAAGGCCTTGTCGCCTTCAGGAAGCGAGTCAGCAAGGCATGCCAGGCCGGCCTGAACCACGGGGCGGCTCTTTTTTTTGCCACGATACCGCCGCGGAAGGCCAGCGGCCGTATCCAACCCATTGAAGGGGAGGATCGAATGCCAATCCATAAAATCAAAGCACGCCAGGTCCTGGATTCCCGCGGCAACCCCACCGTGGAGGTGGAGGTTTCTCTGGAAAGCGGAGCCAAGGGCAGCGCCATCGTTCCTTCGGGCGCTTCCACGGGCGAACACGAGGCCGTGGAACTGCGCGACGGCGACAAGTCGCGCTACCTGGGCAAGGGCGTTCTGAAGGCCGTGGAAAACGTCAACAAGGTCATCGCCCCCAAGCTGGTCGGGGCCTGCGCCAAGAACCAGGCCGGCATCGACGCCCTGATGATCCAGCTGGACGGCACGCCCAACAAGTCCAAGCTGGGCGCCAACGCCATCCTGGGCGTGTCCATGGCCGTGGCCAGGGCCGCGGCCGCCGACCTGGGCCAGCCCCTCTACCGCTACCTGGGCGGCATCAACGCCAAGGTGCTCCCCGTGCCCATGATGAACATCATCAACGGCGGCACCCACGCCGACAACAACGTCGACATGCAGGAATTCATGGTCATGCCGGCCGGGGCCGCCAGCTTTTCCGAGGCCCTGCGCATGGGGGTGGAGGTCTTCCACAACCTGAAGAAGGTGCTGCACGCCAAGGGCATGAACACCGCCGTGGGCGACGAGGGCGGCTTCGCCCCCAACCTGCAGAGCAACGAGGACGCCATCAAGGTCATCCTGGAGGCCATCCAGGCCGCCGGATACAAGGCCGGCAAGGACGCCTTCATCGCCATGGACCCGGCCAGCTCGGAATTCTACAAGGACGGCAAGTACGTCCTGCAGGGCGAGGCCCAGAAGGAGAAGACGCCCGAACAGATGGTGGACCTCTACGCCTCCTGGGTGGACAAGTACCCCATCATCTCGCTGGAAGACGGCATGGCCGAGGACGACTGGAAGGGCTGGGAACTGCTCACCAAGAAGCTGGGCAGCCGCCTGCAGCTGGTGGGCGACGACCTTTTCGTCACCAACACCAAGCGCCTCAAGATGGGCATCGACAAGGGGGTGGCCAATTCCATCCTGGTGAAGGTCAACCAGATCGGCACCCTCACCGAGACCTTCGGCCGGCTACACCGCGGTCATCTCGCACCGGTCAGGCGAGACGGAGGATTCCACCATCGCCGACATCGCCGTGGCCACCAACGCCGGCCAGATCAAGACCGGCTCGGCCTCGCGCACGGACCGCATCGCCAAGTACAACCAGCTCCTGCGCATCGAGGAAAAGCTGGGCGAGCAGGCCGTCTTCGAAGGCCTGGGCGCCTTCTATAACAAGAAGGCCTGATCCGCACCGAATCGGCGCGGCAAAAAAGGCCCTTCCTTTCCGGAAGGGCCTTTTTTGCATCCGTCCACCCCGTTTTATGTTATGGTAAGCGCGTCCGGCCCGCTCAGGACCCTTGATTCCCCGCTCCCGTCGCCCCTTCATGCCCTTTCAAAGCCTTCAAGAGATCCTGGAAGCGGTCAAAAAGCTTCCCCCGGCCACCCTGGCCCTGGCCTCGGCCGCCGAGGCCAACGCGCTGAATTCGGTCAGCCAGGCGCTGCGCGCGGGCATTTTGCAGAAGGCCGTGCTGGTGGGCGACCAGCCCGAAATCGAGCGCCTGGGGGCCCAGGTCGGCCTGGACCTTTCGGCCTGCCTCATCCGTCACCAACCCGACGGGGCCCAGGCGGCCAAGGACGCGGTGGCCCTGGTGCGCCGGGGCGAGGCCCAGATCCTGATGAAGGGCCTGGTGCATTCGGCCGACTTCCTGCGGGCCCTGCTTCCCAGGCAGACCGGCCTGCGCCTGCCCGGCCGCCTGCTCTCCCACGTGTACGTGCTGCAAAGCGCTCCCCTGGGGCGCCTGGTGCTGGTGACGGATTCGGCCTTCAGCATCGCCCCGGACGTGGAGGCCAAGGCCGCCATCGCGGCCAACGCGGCCCTGCTGGCACGGGCCCTGGGCATCCGGCGCCCCAAGGTGGCCGCCGTGGCCGCGCTGGAGGTCGTCAACCCCCGGATGCCCGCCACGCTCGACGCCGCCGAACTTGACCGGCTCGGCCGCGAAGGCGCCTTCCAGGGTTTCGACGTGCAGGGCCCCCTGGGCCTGGACAACGCCGTCTCCCCGGCCGCGGCCGACCTGAAAGGGGTCCGGGGCGAAGTGGCCGGCCGGGCGGACATCCTGCTGATGCCGGACATCGAGGCCGGCAACATCCTGTGCAAGGGATTCAGCTTCCTGGGGGGCGGGGACCTGGCCGGCATTCTGATGGGCGCCCAGGCGCCCGTGGTGATGACCTCGCGCGCGGACACGGACCGGGCCAAGCTGCATTCCCTGGCGCTGGCCCACTGGATGGCGGAATACCGGGAATGAGGCGGCCCATGAAGGCGAAGGTGGAAGCGGAAAACATCCTGGTCCTCAACCCGGGCTCCACCTCCACCAAGGCGGCCTGGTTCCGCGGCGACCGTGCCCTCTGGGAGGACGAGGAGGAGCATTCGCCCGCCGAGCTGGGGGCCTTCAAGGCGCTCTTCGACCAGCTGCCCTGGCGCTGCCGGGCCGTGGAGGCCATGGCACGGCGGCGGGGCCTGGACCCCTTCGGCGCGGACGCCGTGGTGGGGCGGGGCGGCTTGATGAAGCCGGTGCCAAGCGGCGTGTACGCCGTCAACCGAGCCATGCTGCGCGACCTGCGGCGGTCGCGCCGGCGCTGGGAGATGGAGCACGCCAGCAACCTGGGCGCCGAGATGGCCCTGCGCTTCGCCCGGCCCGGGGGCCGGCCCAGTTTCGTGGTCGACCCCGTCACCACCGACGAGCTTGAGCCCCTGGCGCGGCTCTCCGGCATCCCCGGGGCCCGGCGCCAGAGCCTGATGCACGCCCTCAACACCAAGGCGGTCTGCCGCTGGGCCGCCGCGAAGGCCGGCAAGCCGCTCTCCCGGTGCCGCTTCGTGGTGGCCCACCTGGGGGGCGGGGCCTCGGTCACCGCCGTGCGGGGCGGGCGCATGGTCGACACCACCAGCGCCATCTGCGGCCAGGGCCCCTTCACGGCCACGCGGGCGGGCTCCCTGCCCAGCCGGGCCGTGCTGGACGTGGCCTTCCGCAAGGGCATGGACAAGGACAAGGCCATGCGCTTCCTGCTGACGGAATGCGGCCTGAAGGGCTACACCGGAACGGACAAGCTGCCCGAGGTGGAAAAGCGCATGCGCCGGGGCGACGCCCCCGCCCGCCTGGCCTTCCAGGGCCTGGCCTACCAGGCCTCCAAGGAGATCTGCGGGCACGCCGCGGTCCTTCAGGGGCGGGTCGACGCCGTGATCCTGACCGGGGGCATGGCCCGCGACCGGGCCCTGGCCGGGCTCATCCGGCGCCGGGTGGGTTTTTTGGGGAAATTCCTGGTGCTTCCAGGCCAGCTTGAGACGCGGGCCCTGGCCCAAGGCGCCCTGCGCGTGCTGCGGGGCCGGGAAAAGGCGAAGGTGTACCGGTAGGTTCCCGGCCGTCCGCCCCATGGCCGGGGTGCGCAAGTTCCTCCTCGCGGAAGGCTGGCATGTCCACGCCCGAAAAAAAGGCGCTTCGAGAAGAGATCCTGGCCCGGCGGGACGCCCTTCCCCCGCGGGAGCGCGCGCGGCTTTCCATGGCCGTGTGGCTCCTGCTTTCCGAGATGGAGGCCTTCGCCAAGGCCGGCCGCATCCTCTTCTACGCCAGCTTCCGTTCCGAGGTGGAGACCTACGACATGATGCTGTCCTGCCTGCGCATGGGCAAGCAGGTGGCCCTGCCGCGGGCCGAGCCCAGAAGCTCGCAGCTGTTCTTCTACCGCGTGGAAAACCTGGACGAGCTGGAATCCGGGGCCTACGGCATCCTGGAACCCAGCCCGCGTCCCCGGAACCTGGTGGACGCCTCCACCTTCGACCTGGTGGTGGTTCCCGGATCGGTCTTCGACCCGCGCGGGCAGCGCATCGGCTACGGGGGCGGCTACTACGACCGCTTCCTGGTGAACGAAGGCGCCGGGCTCAAAAGGGCCGGGCTGGCCTACGGGTTCCAGGTGGTTCCCCGCATCCCGGACCAGGACCACGACGTCTCGGTGGACTGGATCGTCACCGACGAGCGCCTCATCCAGTGCCGGCCCGTCCCCTGAAGCCTCATTCCCCCCGCAGTGCCACGTAGGCCATCTCCTGCCCCCGCACCACCCGAACCACCACCTCCTGGTTCTGGGGGTATTCCTGGATGAGCTTCTGCCAGTCCATCAGCCCCTGGACGGGCTTCTGGTTGACCTCCACCAGCACGTCGTCGGGCTGAAGCCCGGCGTCGGCGCCCGAACTGCCCTGGGCCACCCGCGCCACTACCACACCCTGGCTGACGGCCAGGCCCCGCCGGGTGGCCACGGAACGCGAGTTGGCCACCACCTCCAGGCCGTGCCAGAAGGCCCCCTTGGTGGCCACGGCCGCCTCCCCCACCACGCTCAGGTCCAGGGTCTTGCCGCCCCGGTAGACCTTCAGCCCGATGGCCTGGCCCGGCTGGTACTGGTAGAGCAGGCTCTTCAAGTCCTCGCTGCTGTCCACCTTCTGCCCCTCCACCGACAGAATGACGTCGCCGCGCTTCAGGCCCGCCTTGGCGGCCGGGCCGTCCAGGGCCACGTCGGCCACCAGCACGCCGCCGCGCACCGAAAGGTGCATGGCCTGGACGAGCGAGGGGGTCAGGTCCTGGGTGTAGAAGCCGAGCTGGGGCGGGATCACCCGGCCCCTCTTCACCAGGTCGGGGATGGCGCGCTTGACCATGTTGATGGGGATGGCGAAGCCGATGCCGATGTTTCCCTGGTTGGGCGTGGCGATGGCCGTGTTGATGCCGATGACCTGCCCGTCGATGTCGCACAGGGGCCCGCCGGAATTGCCGTGGTTGATGGCCGCGTCGGTCTGCAGGAAGTTCTGGTAGCGCACGCCGCCCTGGTCCGAGAAGACGTTGGTGCGTCCCTTGGCCGAGATGACCCCCACCGTCAGGCTGTGGTCGAAGCCCAGGGGGTTGCCGATGGCGATGGCCCACTGGCCCACCTTGACCTTGGACGAATCCCCCAGCACCGCCGGGGTGAGCGGGGCCTTGGGGTGGATGCGCAGCACCGCCAGGTCCACCCGGTTGTCCTCCCCCAGCACCTTGGCCTTGTATTCGTCCCCGCTGAGGAGCTTCACGGTGATCTCGTCGGCGCCGTTGACCACGTGGGCGTTGGTGAGCACCTCGCCATCCGCCGTGATGATGACCCCGGAGCCCAGGCTTTCGCGGCGCACCGTCCTGCCCAGCATGGGCGCGTCAAAGAACTGGTTGAAGAAGGGGTCGTTGCCGAAGGGGGAATAATATTCCTGCATGAACTGGGTGGAGCTGATGTTCACCACGCTGGGCGCCACCTTGGCGGCCACGGTCTCGAAATCCTGCTGGATCTGCATCACTCCCGCCGAAACCGGCCAGGCCTTGGAGGGGGCCAGCAGGAAAGCCAGGGGCGCGCAGGCCAGGGCAAGCCACCAACTTTGGATTTTTGGGCGCATGGGAACCACGTCGAGAAAAGGTTGAAGGGCACAAAAAAAGGTGTGGCCCCTCGGGGACCACACCTGTCATGATATAACGGAACGCGGAATTAGAAAAAGGCAATCATGAGGGCGCCCAGTCCCACCACCAGGCCGCCCAGGACGTAGGGGGTGTAGCCGCCCCCCGCCGAGACGCTGGCCGGGGCCTGTCCGCCCGTGGACGAAGCCGGGGCGGAAGAGGCGGCCGGGGCCGCGGCCTCCTCCTGCTGCGGGGCCGAGGCGCCCCGGATGCTGTCGGCGTAGGCCTTCAGGGAGGTGTTGGAGGGGTCCAGGGCCACGGCCTTGTCCCAGGACGCCAGGGCCTGGTCCTTGTTGCCCTGGTAGTAGTAGGCGTTGCCCATGGCCTGGTAGACCTTGGCGTTGTTGGGGTCCACCTGCAGGCTCTGCCGGTACCAGCCGACCGCGTCGGCGTAGTTCTTGCGCGCCAGGTACTGGTTGCCGTATTCGAAGTCGCGCTGGGCCGCGCCGCCCGGGGCCGCTCCCGAACCGGAAAGGCTGGCCACGTAGGTGCGCAGCGCGCTGTTGTCGGGATTGACCTGCAGCGAGTACTTGTAATAGGTCAGTGCCGTGGACTTGTCGCCCTTGGCCAGGTAGCAGTTGCCCATGCCCTGGTAGGCCGCGGCGTTGCGGCGGTCGTAGGTAAGCGCGTTCTTGTACGAACCGATGGCGGCGTCGTACTGCCTGGCCTGGTACTGCCTGTCGGCGTACTGCTTCCACTGCAGCGAGGAGGCCTGGCTGTCGGCCATCACCCAGACCGGGCAGGCAAGGAACAGGGCCAACACCCATTTTGTCATATCGCGGAACATCGGTTTACCTCCTTGTCATTTTAATAATATTGAACTTTTTTAATAATAGCATACTTTCCGGGGATTTCCAGGTCAGCCCCCACATTCCCCCGCGGGCTGGCAGGGCCTCCTAGAAGGCCGGGGGAGGCGGAGGCGCCGCCGAATCCCCGCCTGCGGGCGGAGGTGCCGGCATGCCGCTGTCGGCTCCCGGAGGAGCCGGCACGGATGGAACGGCCGGAGCGGAAGCGTCCGCCGAGGGCGGAGCCGGCGGAGCGGGCACCCCGGCGTCGCTTCCGGGAAGCGGCGGAACGCCGGGCGCCGCGCCGGCGTCGGGAGCCGGAGGCGCGGGAGCGGCGGCGCCCGGAAGGGGCGGAACCCCGGGTGCCGCGCCGGCGTCGGGGGCCGGCGGAGCCGGGG
>JAJYGY010000072.1 GCA_021790555.1 bacterium | reverse complement strand
GCCGCTTTCTAGCGGCCTTTTTGTAAAAATTGCCGTCTCCTTCAACCCGCCTGGGAACCGCCCCGTCTGGACGGGCGGGAGGACGCGGAAACCGCCTCCGGGCTGCCCGCGGGCGGAGCGGATCCGGCCATCCGCTCCCGGGCCGCCTCCCAGAAGGCCGGGTCCACGCTGCCTGGAATCCACAGGGCCAGGCCGCGCGCGCCCAGGCGGGCGGCCAGGTCGAACTTGGGGGCCAGGGCCTCGGCGTCGACGAAGAAGGCCGTGCGGCCCTCATAGCGCAGCACCAGTTCCCCTCCCTTGTCGCGCCGGGCGGGCCCGTGCTTCTGCAGCAGGTCGTTCCAGGCGCGCCAGCCCAGGGGCCGCGCCGGCACGCCCGACTGGCCCGGCCGGGGGGGGGCGGGCCAGTCGTAGCCGTATCCCGGCACGCCCAGCTCCACCTTCGAGGCGGGCACCTGCTCGCAGGCGAAGGCCAGGGCCTTCTCCACCCAGGCCAGGGGCGCGATGGGCCCGGGCTCGGAGGTGCTCCAGTGCAGGTCGTAGGTCATGGGGCGGAAGAAATCCACGGCCTGGCCAAGCCTCTGGTAGTCCTGGGCCAGGGCCGCGGCCGAGGCTTCGGCCTCCGAGGTCTTGGGGTGCACGGCCGTGCCCAGCAGCAGGCCCTTGCGCCGGCACAGAGCGGCCAGGGCCTCCATGAACAGGCTGAAGTCCTCGCGCTGCTCGGAGCGCAGGTTCTCGTAATCCACGTCCAGTCCGTCGGCCCCGTCCTCCAGGGCCAGGCGCACCAGCTCCTGGGCGTGGGCCAGGCGCCGGGCCGGCTCGGCCAGGAAACGGTCCAGGCGCTTGGCGTCGAAATCCGTGCCGCCGAAGTTGTTGACCATCGCCAGCACCTTCACCCCGTGGCGGTGGGACAGGGCCACGGTGGCCATGCGCTGCAGGTGCCCGGCGTCCGGCCCCCTCTCGGGCCAGCCCAGGGCGTTGCAGTGGTACCACTGCGGGCAGACCCGGGCGAAGAGCGGGGCATGCTTCTCGAAGTCGGCCCAGGAGGCCCCCCCGTCCCAGTACACCAGCCAGCACGAAAGCTCCAGCCCCCCCGCCGGAGGCGCCGTTTCCCGCGCCTTGACGCTTCCAACCGCCTTGTTGGCCATCTCGACTCCATGGTTGGCCCCCTTCCGCGCCCGCCTTCGCGGGCCGGAACGGGTCAGTTCCTCAACAATGCCACCCGGTAAACCGTGGGGTCGCCGCTGACGACCACGAAATAAACCCCCGTGGCCGCGTCCTGCCCGTCTCCGTTCCAGCCGTTCCAGACGTCCGTCCTCCAGTCCCCGCTGAGGGTCCTTTCATAGACTTCCTGCCCCACCAGGTTGTACACCGTGGCCCTGGCTCCCGCCGCCACCCGCCCGAAATGCAGCACCTCGCCCCGGCTGGGGTGGAAGGGCACCGGCCACAGCTCCACCTTGCCCGCCTCCGGCGGCGCGGCCGTGGGCGTGGGGGACACCGTGAAGGTGGGGCTGATGGTGAAGGTCGGGCTGACGGTCGGAGACGCGCTGAAGGTGGGCGTGGGCGTGGCCGGCAGGCAGCCCGTCTGGATGGACTGCCAGATGGCCGACACCGAGTACGGCCCGCTCCCCGAATCCGGCGGAAAGGCCTGCGACACGTCCCACAACGCGATCCCCTCCATGCCCTTGGACATCACCCAGGCCATCTTGTCGCAGAAGGCCTGGCCCGTATCGATGGAGATCTCGTCCCCGGCATAGCCGGGCAGGTTGCCGAAAACCTGCTCGTCCTCCGGGCTGCCGTAGAGCACCGGGGTGGGGCCCGGAGTCAGCAGCACCTGGTTGTCCGTTTCCGTGGCCGGATAGGAATTGGACCCCGCGTTGTAGACGTCGCCGTAGAGGGGGCAGCCCAGCACCAGCTTGGAGGCGGGAAAACCCCTGGCCGTGACCTGGTCGTAGGTTCCCTGGATGTCCACCGTGGTGCTCCCTCCGGCGCAGTTGGTGTATCCCGGCCCGCCCGAAAGGGGCCCGTTGTAGTTGTGGACGCCCGCCACCACATTGAAGGCGTATCCCGAAAGGATGACGGCGTCGCAGTCGTCGCCCAGGGTGGACCAGTCTTCCCCGCAGATGTCGTAGCCCGCTGAGGCCAGGAAGAAGGTCACCCCGCGGGGCTGGCCGTCCACAGCCGGCCCCATGGCCTTGACGGCCGGATACAGCGCGGACATGAACGCCATCACCTGGGGTTCCAGGTCGGGGTGCGAGCCCTCGCCCGGCCCCCAGGGGGCCGGCTCCCAGTCGATGTCCACGCCGTCGTAGCCCCAGGCCTGCACGCTGTTGGTGATGGAGGCCACGAAGCCCGCGATGGCCGGGCCCGAGGCGGTGTCGGAGGAGAAGTTGGAGCCCCCGAACTGGCCGCCGATGCTCAGGTACACCCGCGCGCCGTGGGCGTGGGCCGCGGAAATCAGGCCGGTGTTGGGCGTCACCTGCAGCTGAGAATTGGGCTGCGGCACGGCGAAGGCGTCCATCACCGTGGTCAGCCCGTCCCAGTCCAGCTTGGTGGCGTCGATGCCGGTCCAGTTCTGCAGGTAGCCGTACACCTGCACCGGCGGCCTGGCCCAGGCCAGCGAGGCCGGCAGGGCCATGAAAATCAGGAGCGCGCGTCGCAAGGAAAACCCCATCAACGAAGCACGGCCGCGCGCAGGATCTTGCGGCCCAAGATGGTTCCGTTCCGCCTGACCTCGAAGTCCACCAGGTAGATCCCCCCGGCCAGCCCCCCCACCGGAAGCTTGATCACCCCGCTTCCTCCCGCGTCCACCCCCCTCTCCACCAGCTCCCCCGCCATGTCATACACCTTCGCCTCCCCCGTCCCCTCCCCACCCGGCGTCCACAACACCTCCACGAAGCCCTCCCCAGCCTCCACCGGGTTCGGCGCCACCTTCGCCGTCGACGCCCCGCTCGCCTCCCCAAGGTTCAACAGCTCCACCTCACGGCTCATCACCACC
>JAJYGY010000180.1 GCA_021790555.1 bacterium | reverse complement strand
CCGCTGCTGGGCAGCACCGTCTCTTCCTTCAGGGCCCGGGGGCCGGAAAACAGGGCCAGGCGGCAGTGGGTGCCGCCGATGTCGCCGGCAAGGATCATCTCTCCTCCGCGGGCAGGTTCGCCCCTTGGATCGTCACAGTATTTTCCACTTTTTGCCGTCCCTTTCCATCAGTTCTTCGCTTTCCATGGGGCCCCAGGAGCCGGCCGCGTAGTTGGGGAAGTCGCGCGGGGGCAGGGCCTTCCACACGTCCAGGATGGGCTGCACCACGCTCCAGCCCGCCTCCACCATGTCGGCCCTCTGGAAGGGCGTGGCGTCGCCCAGCATGCAATCGTAGAGCAGGGTCTCGTAGCCCGTATTGGGCTGCGAACCGAAATAATCCTGGTACTTGAAGTCCATGCGCACGCTCCCCAGCTCCATCTTGGGCCCGGGCACCTTGGCCTCGAACTTCAGGGAAATGCCCTCGTCCGGCTGGATGCGGATGACGAGCAGGTTGGAGCTGAACTGCTTGACCCCCGCCTCGCGGAACAGGGGCAGCGGAGGCCGGTGGAACTGGATGACGATCTCGGTGGACCGTTTGGGGAGCCGCTTGCCCGTGCGCACGTAGAAGGGCACCCCGGCCCAGCGCCAGTTGTCCACGAATAGCTTCAGGGCCACGAAGGTCTCCACGCAGGATTCCGGCGACACGCGGGCCTCGCCCCGGTATCCCTGCACCGAGGTTCCCTCCACCGTGCCCTCGCCGTACTGGCCCCGCACGGCCCGGCTGAGGACTTCCTGGGGCGAAAAGGGGCTGATGGCCTTCAGCACCTTGTGCTTCTCGTCGCGCACGGCCTCCGGGTCGAAGGAAATGGGGGGCTCCATGGCCGTCAGGGAGATCAGCTGCAGGATGTGGTTGGGCACCATGTCGCGCAGGGCCCCGGCTTCCTCGTAATAGGGTCCGCGCTGCTCCACGCCCAGCTCCTCGGCCACGGTGATCTCCACGTGGTCGATGTAGCGTCGGTTCCAGATGGGCTCGAAGATGCCGTTGCCGAAGCGGAAGGCCAGCAGGTTCTGCACCGTCTCCTTTCCCAGGTAGTGGTCGATGCGGTAGATCTGGTTCTCGTCCAGAACCCTGGAGATCTCGCGGTTGAGGGCCCGGGCCGATTCCAGGTCGTGGCCGAAGGGCTTTTCAATGATGACCCGGCGCCAGGTCTTGTCGTCCTGGCGCACCAGGTCGGCAGCGCCCAGCTGCTGCACCACGGTGGAGAAGAAGCTGGGCAGGGTGGAAAGGTAGAACAGCCGGTTTCCCAGGGTGTGGTGGCGCCCCTCCACTTCCTCCAGGAGCTGCTTCAGGCCCTGGTAGGCGGCCGGGTCCGGAAACTCCCCCTTCTGGTAGTAGATGCGCTCCCTGAACCACCCCCATATCTTGGGGTCCACCGGTTCCGGGGAGAAAGTCTTGATTTCATCGCTCAGGCGGGTCCGGAAGTCCTCGTGGCTCAGGGGCTGGCGGGAAAACCCGATGACCGCGAAGTCGTCGTTCAGGTAATGGCTGGTGGCCAGGTTGTACAGCGAGGGGATGAGCTTGCGCTTGGTCAGGTCCCCCGAGGCCCCGAAGATGACCATGGTGCAGGGCCCGGTGGAACGGGGCGGGGTTTCGACGGAACCGGAGGAATATTTTTGATTTTGCGTCAAGGCGGACTCCCGAAAAAGGAACCGGATCATGCGGAGGTTGCGGCGATAGGATAGACGCAGGACAGGCCGCCCTGGTTTTCAATTCCATGGAAAACCGGCGCCCGCCTCAAGCCGCCGAGGGCGGGGCGAAGCTTCCCTTCCGGGCCTGAAGCACCTGCCCGGGCTTGAATGGAAGGTCTTCGGCGTGGGTGCTGGTGACAAAAGTCTGGACCTTTTCGTCCAGAAGCCCGAGCAGTTCGCGCTGGCGCGGGCCGTCCAGCTCGGAAAGCACGTCGTCCAGCAGCAGCACCGGGTTCTCGCCCAGCCGGGACTTGAGGAATTCCACCTCCGCCAGCTTCAGGGCCAGGGCCGCGGTGCGCTGCTGGCCCTGCGAGGCGAAGGCCCGGGCCGGGCGGCCGTTCACCGTCATCCGTATGTCGTCCCGGTGGGGGCCGACCAGGGTGGTGGCGCGGGCCTCCTCCTCGGCCGAGGCCTCCTTCAGGCGGCGGCGGTAGCGGTCGGCCAGGCCGTCCAGGTCGCGGGGCAGGGCTTCCTCCCCGCCCGACAGGCTTGAGAGATAGGAAAGGCCGAGCTTCTCGGTGCCTCCCGAAATCCTTTCCTGCACCCTGGCCGCCAGGGGTTCCAGCTCCTCCACGGCCTTCAGGCGGAAGAGCACGACTTCGCTTCCCGCCTGCACCAGGTTCTGTTCAAAAGCCTGGGCGGTTCCCCGGCCCGCCCGTCCTTCGGCCTGCATTTTCAAGGCGGAATTGCGCTGCTTCAGGGCCCTTTCAAAGACCTGCAGGCTGTGCAGATATTGTGGAGAAGCCTGCGAGATCTCCAGGTCCAGGTAGAAACGGCGCGCCTGGGGGCCGGCCTTCACCAGCTGAAGGTCCTCGGGGGTGAACAGCACCACGCTCAGGTGCCCGAAGATCTCGGAAAAGCGCGCCAGGTTTTTGTCGTTCAGCCGCACGGTCTTGCGTTCCTGGCGCGACAACAGCACCTCCAGGGACCGGCTGGCCCCGGCCTCTTCGCGGAAGACCTGGCCTTTCACCAGGGCCTGGGCCTGGCCGTCGGCGATCATCTCGCCGTCCCCGGCCTGGCGCAGGGACTTGGTGGTTCCCAGGAGGAAGATGGCCTCCAGCAGGTTGGTCTTTCCCTGGGCATTGAGCCCCAGCAGCAGGTTGGCCCTGGGGTGGGGTTGCCAGTCCAGGCTTTCGATGTTGCGGAAGTGTCGGATGGCCAGCGATTCCAGGATCAAAATTCAATTCCGCGAGAGAAAGAAGCGTCTTGGCCGCCATGCCTTGGCCCTGTTCCACGTGGAACAGGACAGGGACGGCCGATGGATCCATGAGATCGGA
>JAJYGY010000125.1 GCA_021790555.1 bacterium | reverse complement strand
AATAGTCAGGAACCTCCCCCGTTTTACCTCTTACCTACCTGCCTTGTGTTCCGCCTGAAAAGCTTTCCCATACAAGCAATTTCTAATCAATAGCCATGAATATGCCTTAAAAACGCCTTTTGGCACCTTCCTTGCTTTCATAAAGTCAGCAAAGCCGGCATCAGCTTGGCGACCCTGGCTCTGCTTTCCCTCCAAAGCAGGGCCAAAGGCCACACCTTATCGGGTTTCCGGGTCTGATGCCGGTTTTGTTTTTTCCTCCCTGAAGCAGTGGCTCAACTTTCTCGTGGGCAGCCGATGCGGGACGCCAGAGAAACCTTCCCAGCCCGTCCGGTTCCGGACATGGACCAGCTCCATGAAATCGTCGAAAAACTGACCCGCGAGGCCGGCGGGGTCTCCACCCGGCTGATGGGCCTTCCGGTGGAAGGGCCGGCCCGGCTGGCCCTGGAGGCGGGCGTGCCCATTTCCGGGGAACAGGAGGGCATGCTGGTGCTGAGGGCGTCCAAGGGACTGGGCGACCTGCTGGCGTCCTGGGCCGGCGAGGGCGCCGGGGAGGAGGCCTTCCTGCCCTTCTGCTCGCTGGTCTGCGACCACCTGCTGTCCTCCCTGTGGAAGCCCGGCATGGCCGTGTTCCACGAGGGCGAGGCCCGGCCCCTGGGCACCGTGGACTGGCCCGCGGGCGAACCGGATTCTGCCTGCGCCATCCTCATCCAGAACGAACCCTTGGAAGTGCGGCTGTGGCTGAAAAGATGACCTCCTTTCCGGAAGACGACGCGGTTCAGGAGCCCCAGGCCAGGCAGCGGCTGTGCCTGGAGCTGGGCCCGGAACTGAAGGCGCTGGTGTCCAGGCTGCTGGACTGCCGGCCCGAGGAGACCGCGGAATTGAAGCTGCTGGCCGGGGACGTGTTCCAATGGCTTCAGAAAGCCCAGGCGCTGCGGGAGGAATGGGCCAGGTCCCTGGTGCTCTTCGCCGTGCTGGCGCTGGCCGGACTGGAGGCCGAGGGCGGCCACGAAAAGGAATGGCAGAGGCTGGAAAGCATCCTGGCGGCCGCGGGCCGGAACCTGGAGGCCGGAAGGGTGGGATGGGAGGGGGACAAGCCCTGGGAGTGACCGGCCGGAGCCGTGATGAGACAAAAAAAGGCGCGCCTGAGGGCGCGCCTTTTTTTGTGCCTGCCGCGGGGTTTCAGGGACGCTTCAGGGCCAGCAGGGGGGTGATCCAGGCCTCCACCTTGGAGGCCACCTGGGGAGCGGTGAAGCCGAACTTCTCGGCCACCACCTCGCTGGGGGCGGATTCGCCGAAACGGTCCTGCCCGATGACCAGGCCCTGGGGGCCCACCAGGCCCCGCCAGGGTGAGGTCACGCCCGCCTCCACCAGGGCCAGGGGGGCCTGCCCCAGCACGGAGGCCTGGTAGGCGGGGTCCTGGGCCTGGAAGACGCAGTACGAAGGCATGGACACGACGCGGGCGCGGATGCCCTTGGAGGCCAGCAGGCCGGCGGCTTCGGCGCACAGCGAGGTTTCGGACCCGGTGCCGACGAGGGTCAGGTCGGCACCCTGGCCCGGCTCGTCCAGCACGTAGGCGCCGCGCCAGACCTGGCGGGGGTCGAATCCCCCGGGGTAGGCCAGGGGCTTGACCTTCTGGCGGGTCAGGGAGAGCGAAACAGGCCCCTGGGCGCGGGAAAGGGTCCAGGCCCAGGCCATGGCCGTCTCCAGGGCGTCGGCGGGCCGCCACACCGTCATGCCGGGGATGATCCGCAGTCCGGCCAGGTGCTCCACGGGCGCGTGGGTGGGGCCGTCCTCGCCCAGCATCACGGAATCGTGCGTGAAGACGAAGATGGACTTGGCCTTCATCAGGGCGGCCAGGCGCAGGCTGCCGCGCATGTAGTCGGCGAACTGCAGGAAGGTGGCCCCGAAGGCCCTCCAGGCCCCGTGCAGGTTCAGGCCGTTGAGCACGCCGCCCATGGCGTGCTCGCGCACCCCGAAATGGAGGATCCGCCCCTTCCAGCTGGCGGCCATGTCGCCGTCCTTGGCAAGGCCCACGTCGCCGCCGCCCACGATGTCAGAATTGTTGGAGACGTTCAGGTCGGCGGAGCCCCCGATGAAGAAAGGAAGCTCGGCCGCGGCCTTGTTGAGGCTCCTGCCCGAGTAGACCCGGGTGGCCGCCGGGGCCGTGTCCAGGCCCTCCAGCAGGCGCCGGTCCAGGTCGCCGGGGGTGTCCTGCGACCAGTGGCGGTCCCACAGGGCGGCCAGGTCGGGGTGGGCCAGGCGCCAGGCTTCGAAGCCCTTGCGCCACGACTCGAAGTCACGTTTCTTGTCGGCCAGGCGGGCGCGGCACCAGGCAAGCGACTCCTCCGGCACCAGGAAGGCCGGCTCGGCCGGCCATCCCAGGGCCAGTTTGGTCTTGCGCAGCTCCTCGGCGCCCAGGGCCTCGCCGTGGGCCTTGGGGCTGCCCTGCTTGGTGGCCGCCCCCTTTCCGATGACGGAATGGCTGACGATGAGGGAGGGCCGCTTGGCCTCCAGGCGCGAGGCCTCCAGGGCCTTGTAGACGGCCTCCTGGTCGTAGGCGTCCACCTCCTGCACGAACCAGCCCTGGGCCCGGAAGCGTCCGGCCACGTCCTCGGTGAAGGCGACGCGGGTGTCGCCCTCGATGCTGATGTGGTTGCTGTCGTAGATGAGGGTCAGCTGCGAAAGCCCCAGGTGGCCGGCCAGCGAGGCGGCCTCGGAGCTGATGCCCTCCATCAGGCAGCCGTCCCCGGCCAGGCAGTAGACCCTGCCGGTGACGGGGGAGAAATCCGGGGTGTTGAAGCGCGCGGCGAGCATGGCCTGGCCCAGCGCCATGCCCACGGCGTTGGCCACGCCCTGGCCCAGGGGGCCGGTGGTCGTCTCGATGCCGGGCGCCAGACCGTGCTCGGGGTGCCCGGCCGCGCGGCTGCCCCACTGGCGGAAGTTCTTGATGTCCTCCAGGCCCATGTCGAAGCCGAAAAGGTGCAGCAGGGAATACAGCCGCATGCTGGCGTGCCCGAC
>JAJYGY010000116.1 GCA_021790555.1 bacterium | reverse complement strand
AGGTGGTCACCACGGCGTCGAAGTCACGGAAGGATTGAGGGTCGCGCGGCCGCCCCACGCCGCAGTGTTCACCCACCCGCATGCGCGGGGCGAAGCGGGCGGCCTCCTGCCGCCAGTTGAACACCAGCGAGCGGGGCGTGACGATCAGCGAGGGCGGCAGTCCCCGCCCGGCCTTGTCCCGCCGGCGCGCCTCCAGCAGGGCCAGCACCTGCACCGTCTTCCCCAGGCCCATGTCGTCGGCCAGGCAGCCCCCCAGGCCAAGCGATTCCAGCAGCCGAAGCCAGGCCAGGCCCTCGCGCTGGTAGTTCCGCAGGCTGCCCCCGAAGCCGGGCGGTTCGTGCGCCGGCGGAAGCCCCTCGAAGCCGCGCATGCGCTCGCGGGCGCGGGCGAAGGCCTCGTCAAAGGAAAACCCGGGCTCGGCGGCAAGCAGGGCGTCGAGCAGGCCGGCCTGGTTGGGCGAAAAGCGCAGGCCCTCGCCCTCGGCGCGGCCCAGCCTGGCCAGGGGGCCGAAGCGGCCCGCCCAGTCCTCGGGCATCAGCCCCACCGTGCCGTCGTCCAGGCGCACGAAGCTGTCCCCCCGCCTCAGCGCCTCCAGCAGGGCCTTCGACCCCGCCCGGGCCGGGCCGAAATCCGCGTCCATCCTCAGGTCGAACCAGTCCGCGGCCGAACTCAGGCGCGCCGAAAGCGCGGCCGGCCGGCGGTAGAGGCGGCCCTGGGCCTCCACGCGCCAGCCCTCGTCCAGCAGGCGGCGCAGGGCGCCCGCCGCCAGGGGGGCCGGCAGCTCGAAGCCCTGCCATCCCCGCCTCAGGAACCCCTGGCCCTCCAGCACCCGGGCGGCCTGGCGTTCCCCTTCGAGGTCCCGCAGCAGGATCTGCCGGGTGGCGCCGCGGTAGAGGCCCGCCCCGGGGCCGCCGAACGGCACTTCCACGCCGGCGTAGTCGAAGGCCAGCCGGGCCTCCAGGGTGCCGGGCCTTCCCTCATGCGGCTTCTCCCCGTCGGAAAGGCGCAGCAGGGGCAGGGGCCTGGCCCGGCCCACCTTCAGGCCCAGCTCGGCGTCCACCTCCAGGCGGGGCAGCCGGGGCCTCTTCAGCAGGGACTTCAGCAGGCCCTCCATCTGGCCGGCCGGCACCACGACCTTCTCGCCGCGCTGGAAGAAGGCGATCCATTCGTGGTCCTCCGGCCCGGAAAGCAGGGCGGCCCGCCCCCCCGACACCAGCAGTCCGGGGCCCGCCCACAGGCCCGGGCTGGGGATCTCCACGCGCTCGCCCCCGCGGGCCAGCACGCCGGCCAGTCCTCGGCGGCGCGCGCCCAGGGCCCGCAGGTGAAGTTCCAGGGTCCAGGCCCCTCCCTCGTCCCAGACCAGGGCGGGCTCCTCCCCCGCCGCGGCCTTGACGAAGCAGCGCCCCGTCCGGCACACCAGGGGAAGCATCGTCGAAAGCAGGTGGCCGGACAGCAGGTAGCGGCGCTGCAGCGTGTCCCCGCCCTCGGCGCCGCGCCGGCCCTCGTCGTCGGCCCTGCGGGCGCCGGCGAGCAGGGAGAGGATCTGGCGGTCCAGGGGGTCGCCCAGCAGCGAGATGGCGTCGCGCGACAGGCGGCGGAAGCGCGGCCGGCTCCAGCCCCCCTCGCGGTTGGGGTCGCGGAAGGCCAGCTCCAGCGCCAGGCCGGCCAGGGGCGGCCGGGGGGCACGCTCATCCGGGTCGAGGAAATACACGGCCTGCCGGTCCGGGGGCCAGGGTTCGCCGTCGAAGTCCTCGGCCAGGGCCGGCCCGCGGATGCCCTGCAGCTGGGCTTCCCAGGCGAAGGCCCGCGCCCCGGCGCCGCGCCGGCCCGGGGCCGCGTCGTCGCCGTCCCCCAGGTCGGCCAGGCGGTTTCCGGAGGCCTCCTCGGCCCCGGCCAGGGCCCCCACGGATTCGGCCTCCAGCAGGGCCGCCCAGACGTGCTTGCAGGGCTCCAGGCTTCCGGCGTAGAAGGCGCAGGTGCAGTGCACCGAAAGCCCCGAGGCGGTGGCGCGAAGCCGCACGTGGTACTGCTGCCTGCCCCGCACCCGCGCCTGGGCCGCGTCCTCGCCGGAATGCAGCAGGTGCACCGCGCCGGAGGCGTAGTATTCCCTTCCCCGCGCGCGCACCTGGGGATGGAACTGCCCGGCGAATTTGGCGGAAAGCGGCATGCGTGTCCCTGAGGGTGTCCCAAGGTTCGTGGGGGCCCGGGGAGGGCCCCCGTGGCTCACCAGGTGTAGGAAAGCGTGGCGCCGACGGAGGGGTCGGCGAGGGTGGCGCCGGACTGCGCCAGGTCGAAGTCCGTGTCGAAGGTGACCTGGCCCAGGTACAGGCCGGCGCCCAGGCGCAGCAGCCAGTCGGCCGAGGGGGAAAACGCGTTCTGAACGTCGCCGCGGCTGAGCAGGGATCCGTCCGAGGCGGAATAGGTCTCGGAGACCTGCTCGGTGGAGCCCGCGCTCAGCAGGTCCTGCTGCAGCGCCCCCCGCAGCTTCAGCCAGGGGAACATCTTGACCTCGGCGCCCATCAGGAAAGGCAGGTGGAACTGGTACAGGGTGTTGTCGGCCCGGCCCACCGCCACCAGCTGGTCCAGCGTGGAGGCCCCGGTCTGGGGCGCGTAGGTGGTGTCCACGGTCTCCTGGGCCAGCCCGTTGGCGCCCAGGCCCGCCACCACGGTCAGGCTGTCGGAGCGGCGGAACACGTAGCCCAGCATCAGGCTCCAGGGGTCCTGGCGGAAACTCTCCTGGGCGTTGACCTGGTCGTAGCCGGCCGCCTGCAGGGGGCTCAGCCCGGTCCCGGTGAAGGTGCCGCTGACCAGGTGCCGGGTGGAAAGGTTGAGGTCGGCCAGGCTCCCCACCAGCACGGCCTGGCTGTCCCCGCCCAGGGGCAGCATCACCCGCCCCTTCCAGCGGGTGGAAACCCCTCCGGTATCCTTCAGGCTCTGCTCCACCTGGCCGGTCATGCCCCCTCCGGAGACGGTTTCCTGGTGGGTGTTGTCCAGGCTGGGAAGGATCCAGTCCAGCCCCAGGTTGA
>JAJYGY010000346.1 GCA_021790555.1 bacterium | reverse complement strand
AGCCCCTGCTGGAACACCTTTCCAGCCGCTGGCTCTACTGGGCCAATTCGGCCTCGGCCCTGCTCGACAACGCCACCCTGGCCGCGGTGGAGATGAACCCGTCCCTGGGCCTGCCGGCGGCCCGCGACGCCCTGCTGGGCCTGGTGCTCTCGGGGGTGATGCTGGTTCCGGGCAACATCCCCAACATCATCTGCGCGGGCAAGCTGGGCATCCGCAACGGCCAGTGGGCCCGGCTGGGAATCCCCCTGGGCCTGGCCCTGATGCTGCTGGTCTTCGCGGCCCTGACCCTGGCCGGCTGAATCCACCCCCGCTTTCGGCGCCCCGATGGCCCTTGGACAGGAAATCCAGAGACGCACCCGGAACTTCGGCAGGTCGCTGGCGCTGTGCGTCCGCACCTTCGTGAGGGTCGAGGGACCCCAGCGGGCCGCGGCCTTCAGCTACTACGCCTTCCTGGCCCTTTTCCCCATGGCCATCCTCATGGCCACCATCGCCTCCGGCTTCGTCAGCCAGGCCAGCGCCACGTCGGGCGTGGTGTATTCGCTTGAAAAGATCCTGCCCCTGGGTTCGCAGTACCGCGGCCTCATCTTCTACAACCTGTGGAAGGTCGCCGAGAAGCGGCAGAGCACCGGCGTGCTGGCCTTCCTGGGCATGCTCTACGTGTCGCTGCTTTTCCTCAATTCGCTGGTGCGGGCCATCAACAGCGCCTGGAGGACCAAGGCGGATTCCTGGTGGCACGGCCCGGCCAAGAACCTGGGCATGCTGTTCATCGTGGCCAGCTGCTTCCTGCTGGGCATGCTGGCGCCCATCGTGGCGCGCGAGGCCCGGCCCTGGCTGCCCTCGCTGGGCCTGGCGCCCCGGCTGGTGGCCCTGGCCATGGACCTGCTCTTCCCCCTGCTGGTCTTCTACGGCATCGGCATGCTCTACATCCTGGCGCCGCACCGCCCGCCCCGGTTCTCGCAGGTGTGGCTGCCGGCCCTGCTGGCCACCCTGGCCCTGCGCCTGAGCGACACGGTTTTCCTGTGGTACGCCGCCCACCTTTCGGACTTCGCCGTGCTCTACGGCGTGCTGGGGGGCACCATCGCGGTGCTCATCTGGCTGTACGTGGCCGGGTGCATCTTCATCCTGGGGGGCTGCCTGTGCGCGGCCCAGGCCCAGGTGCAGGACCAGTGGCCGGCCCGCGGGGCCGCGGCTTCGGTTCGCCAGGGCGCCCCGGATGGGGTATAATCTCCTTCGACCGCGAGCCGGTTCCATCCCTTTCACAGGAGGTACCACCATGAAAAGAATGTCGGCGCTGGCTTTCGGCCTTGCCCTGGCCTGCCTGGGCGGCGCTGCCCGGGCGGATTTCTTCGACGCCAGCCTCTGGGGCGGCTACACCACCGTCAACTTCAACGACGTCAACCAGTCGGCCGACCTGCTCAACCAGAAGTACCTGGGCGGCGGCGCCAGCGTGACCCATTCCACCTCGGGCTACCTGGTCGGGGCGGACGCCTCGTTCGGCCTGCTGCCCTTCATCAGCGTGGGGCCGCGGGTGGAATACATCGCGCCGGGCCAGCTGAGCATGAGCTACAGCGGCTCGCTGGGCAATTTCAAGGCCACCGAGGACTTCGCCTGCGTGCCGGTGATGCTGGGCGCCCGGGCCAATTTCGGCATCCCCTTCACGGGCCTGTCGTTCAACGCCGGCGCCTACTGGGGCTGGGCCTGGGCCACGGCCAACGAGCACTTCACCATCTCCACGTCGGGCAACCCGCCGGCCGACTTCCAGGTGCCGGCCACGGGCAACGGCCAGGCGGCGGAACTGGCGGCCGGGGCCCGCTACAAGCTGGCGCCCTTCACCTCGCTGGTGCTCAACCTGGGCTACCGCTTCGCCGACATCCCTTCCATGACGGTGGGGGCCACGCCCAGCAACCCCTACTTCACCATCGCCAGCGGCGCGGTGCAGAACATCAACGGCGCCACGGTGCCCTTCGACTTCGGGGGCTTCCAGGTTTCCGGAGGCCTGAACCTGGGCTTCTGACCCCTCCCACCGACCCCAGACCCCCGGTCCGCCCAGGCGGCCGGGGGTTTTTGTTTGTACCCTTTTTTTTCAAGAATGTGGGTCGAAGCCCGGGAAACGACAAAAATGTGCCATGGCCCCTCCCGGAAACCCTTTAAACAAGGGCTTTTTCGCGGCGGCGGTCTTGGCACGGGGGTTGCATTCCCAAGCGCAAAGAAAATTGGCATCCAATGGGGGATTCGCGCGGCAAGCGCGACACACAGGGGCCGCTATGAAGGCGAAGAAAAAGGAAAACGGGGTGGGGACCGGAATCGTGGACGAAGCCGGGCGGCTGGCCGACGAGATCAGCCTGTTGCACCGCATCAGCCAGGCCATGGGCTACGACCTGTCGCTCAGCGAACTGCTGAGCCTGGTGGTCAACATCATCACGGACCTGATGGGCAGCAAGATCTGCTCGGTGCAGCTGCTGGACGAGGAGAAGGGCGAGCTGAGCATCGCGGCCGCCCAGTGCCTTTCCAAGGAATACCTTGAAAAGCCCAACGTCAAGGTGGACCAGAGCGTCTCGGGCAAGGCGGTGCGGTCGGGCAAGCCCCAGACCGTGGCCGACGTGCGCAAGGAGAAGGACTACGGCCACCGCGAGCTGGCCGAGAAGGAGGGCATCGCCTCCATGCTGTGCGTGCCCATGGTGGCCCGGGGCAAGGTCATCGGGGTGATCAACAGCTACGGCAGCGGGCCGCACGACTATTCGCCCCGCGAGGTGCAGCTGCTTTCCCTGGTGGCGGCCCAGGCCGCCATCGCCATCGAGAACGCCCGGCTGCAGGCGGCGGCCAAGGCCGCCAAGCAGGACCTGGAGACGCGCAAGCTGGTGGAGCGCGCCAAGGGCATCCTGATGAAGGAGAAGGGCCTGGCCGAGCCCGAGGCCTTCCGCCTCATCCAGAAGCAGAGCATGAACACGGGCAAACCCATGCGGACCATCGCCGAGGCCATCGTGCTGGCCTCGGAAGTGAAGGCTTGACCGGCCGGGTGTTGTTGCAGGAGGC
>JAJYGY010000234.1 GCA_021790555.1 bacterium | reverse complement strand
CTGCGGCGGCAGGAAAGGCGCATCCATCGCCAGGTCCGGCGCGACCGCAGGAAAAACGGCGGAAACCTGACCAACAAGCAGAAGAAGCGGATCAACAAGGAGATGAACAAGGAGTCGAAGAGGATCTACCGCAAGAAGCACAACAAGGCGGTGCGCCCGGACGCCAAGTAAGCCGCGTCCAGGAAACCAAGGGAGGAGTGAAAGGCGGGAGGCCCCGGGGCCTCCCGCCTTTTTTATTGGGAAGGACCGTCCGGCTTGGGGTCCATCCTCCGGGCAAGCAGGGCCGCGGCCCGGGCCGCCCCGGCGTGGCCGGTCTGGCGCAGGGCCTGGGACAGCAGCTGGAGGCCCTCGGCGTCCGGCCCCTGCTCCCGCATCCTGGCTTCCAGCAGGGCCACGGTGTTCCGGTCGGCCCCGGACACCCTTCCGGTGAGGGGATCCACGCCCCGGTACCAGGGCCAGGCCCCTTTCTGGGCCTCCAGCTCGGCCTTGTCCGCGAAAAGCAGGTAGTCCGGGTCGAAATACGCCAGGCGCCAGTGCGGGTCGGCCATCAGCCCGGCGGCCAGGGCCTGGGAACCGCCCATATCCGGATCGTGGCGCGGCACCAGGAAACAGCTCATCCCGTACTTCCGTAAAATTCCCCGCCAGCCCGGCTCCACCCGCTTGATGGCGGCCGCGTCCTTCAGCACCGACACCGGGTAGTTCAGTTCCCGGCTGTCCACGAACACCTTCACCCGGGGGTAAAGCCGCCACAGCAGGTAGGCCCCGTCCTCGTACAGGTTTCCCAGGCGCCCCTTGGGCGGATGCCGCCAGAGGAATTCGGCGCAGCGGATGGGGCAGTATTCCCGGTCAACGGCCATGCCCGTGGCCCGGCCGGCCAGGAGCGCCATGTGGACCGGGAAAAAGGCCAGTTCCACGCCCAGCAGCAGGGCCGGCCACCAGGCCGCGCCCCGGCTTCGCCCGTCGGGGACCGCGACCCAGCGCGGCATCCAGGCCGCCGCCGCCAGGCAGAAGAAGGCCAGCAGGCGCATGCTGCCCAGGGAACCGGCCGCCAGCAGCAGCAGCACGGCCGCCTCGCCGCGCCGCCCAGGCCGCCGGGCCAGGGTGAAGGCGGCCCAGGTTCCCCCGGCAAGGGCCAGCAGCCAGTAGGCGCTTCCCAAAGGGGGCGCCCGCCATTCCAGCACGTAATGGGCGTAGTACGATCCGCTGCCCAGGAATCCCAGCACCTTGAAATAGATCCCGGCGAAATCCGGGTTGACCAGGCTTCCCGCCAGCGCGGCGGCCACCGCGGCCGTGGAACCCGCCGGCCGGGCCCGGCCCCCGCGCCACCAGGCCCCGGCCTCGTGCGCGGCCACGACGGGGGCGAGGATCACCACGCTGCCGTGCAGGTTGGCCCAGGCCAGGGACACGGCCAGGATGCCCAGCCAGCGCCACCGGTCCCTGGGCCGGCCCAGCAGCCACAGCGCCCCCATGAAGCACAGGTAGGCGGCCACCTGGGGCCGCAGGCTGAAGTACACGCGCGAAACCCACAGCATCAGCGAGCCCAGGGCCAGGGCCACGGGCAGGCCGGAACCCCCCTCCAGGGCCAGGCCCAGGGCCAGGGTGAAGATGCCCAGGGCCGCCAGGACATTGAAGGCCATCAGCCCCCCCAGGCCGGACCAGCGCCACAGGCCCCAGGCCAGAAGGTCGTAGAGCCAGGACATCCTGGGCCAGGTGGTCAGGGGGGAGCTGTAGGAGAACAGGTCGTGGGAGGGAAAATGCCCCAGCCGCCACAGCACCTCGCCGGACTTCAGGTGGAACCAGGTGTCGTCGCGGGTCATGGGGTGGAACACCAGCACCAGGCCGGCCCACAGGGCGAAAAGCCCCAGGGCCAGCCATTCCGGCGCGCTCAGCCTCAATTCCGTCCTGGCCACGGGCTACTCCCTCCGGCTCAGGAAATCCCGCACCACCGCCTGCGAGGGGTCCATGGCAAGGGCGCGCCGCGCGGCCGCCAGGGACCGCGCGGCGTGGCCGGTCTGGCGCAGGGCCTGGGCCAGCAGGAAGTACCCCTTGGCGTCGGGCTTCTGCTCCTGAAGGCGCCGCCTCAGCAGCGCCACGGTGGAGGGCGTGGCGCCCCGCACCCGGGCGTCGATGGGGTCCACGCCGCGGTACCAGGGCCAGGCCCCCCGCTGGGCCTTCATTGCGGCCGCGTCGGCGAAGACCAGGTGCGTGTCGTCGAAATAGGCCAGGAACCAGCGCGGCGAAAGCAGCATGGCCCGGGCCAGCGGCATGCGGATGGGCGCCACGAAGCAGGACAGGCGGTATTTGTCCGCCAGGGCCTGCCAGTCCGGCGGCGCCAGGGGCAGGCGCAGGGCGTCCCCGAAGACCTTCTCCGGGTAGTTGAGCTGGCGGCTGTCGATGAAGACCTTGGTGGAGGGCCACAGCCGCCACAGCAGGTAGGCGCCCTCCTCGTACACGTTGCCCATCCTGCCCTTGGGGGGATGGGCGGCCAGGAAATCCGCGGCGCCCACGGGTTGAACGCGCAGGTCCGCGCCGAAACGGCCGGCAAAGGGCTCCCGCAAAAGCCCGGACAGGCGCCAGGCAAGGAAGAGGCACAGCAGCAGCCAGGACACCCCGCCCAGCCCCCCCATCAGCCGGCCCGCCTGCTCCCCGCTTGCCCCCCCCGCCGGGGGGGCGGATTCCACTTCACCGCCGCCCCGGCCTTGGGAGGGGCGGGCGGCAAACCCCCGGGCCTCCACGGCATCGCGCCACCAAAGCGGGACCCAGGCCGCCGCCGCCAGGCAGAAAAAAGGCACCAGCCGCAGCGTGCGCAGGGCCATCAGGGCCAGCGCCGCCAGGAAAAGCACCTCCCCCAGGCGCTCCCTCAGCTTCCGGAAATTCAGGGCCGCGCCCAGGCCGGCGGCGAGCAGGAGGGCCAGGAACCAGGGCCGCCGCAGCACCGGGGTGGGGCCCCATTCGGCCACGGCCCGCATCAGCGCGTGTTCCGGCCCCATCAGCTCCAGGCTCTGGACGTACTGGCCGGCCAGTCCCGGATTGCACAAAGACCC
>JAJYGY010000282.1 GCA_021790555.1 bacterium | reverse complement strand
TAGAGCGGGTGGTTCTGGTCCAGCACCTCGTCGGGCGGGTTGTGCAGCAGCAGCACCTCCACCCGGTCGGTGCCCAGGCGCCTCAGGCTGCCTTCCAGGCTGGCGCGCAGGGCCGCCGGCCCGCCGGCGGCGGGCTCCCAGCCGCCCGTCTTGGTGCACAGCATGGCCCGGTCGCGCTGGCCCCGCAGGGCCCGGCCCAGCAGCTCTTCGCCGCGGCCCGCCCCGTAGCCGGGCGCGGTGTCGAAAAATCCGGCCCCCGCGTCCAGGGCCAGGTCCACCAGCAGGCACGCGTCGCGCTCGTCCACGCGGCCCCAGGCGTCGCCGCCCAGCTGCCAGGCGCCGAAGCCGATCTCCGGCACCCACATGCCCGTGTCCCCCAGGGGTCTGCGGTTCATCGCTTCTTTTCCTCCAGCGCCGGGCCGGCTTCCAGGGCCCCGAGAATTTCCGCCCGCGTCACCGAGGCCGGGCCGGACCGCATCACCGCCACGCCGCCGGCGGCGTTGGCCAGGGCCATGGCCTCGTGGGGCTCCGCCCCGGCGGCCAGGGCAAGGGTCATGGTGGCGGCCACGCTGTCGCCCGCCCCGTTGACGTCCACGATCTCGGTGGACCCGCACACCGGCAGGTGCCGGGACGGCAGGCCGGGCTGGAACAGGGTCATGCCCTTGCTGCCCTGGGTCACCAGGGCCATGCGCGCGCCCGTGGTGGAAAGCAGGCGGGCGCCGATCTGGGGAAGCAGGCCTTCGCGGTACTCCTCGAAGCCCGCGGCCGGCGCCGCCTCGGTTTCGTTGGGCGTCACCACCGTGACGCCGCGGTAGTCCATCAGCCGGTAGCGCGAATCCACGCACACCACCAGGCCGGGGTGGCGCCGCCGCAGCCCGTTGAGGAAGGAGAGCACCCTTTCCGTCACCAGGCCGCAGCCGTAGTCCGAGACGATCAGCCCGTCGGCCCCCTTCAGGCGGCGCTGGAGGGCCTGCAGCAGGGCCTCCTCGGTGGCCCGCCGGACCGGCTCCTCGCTGACCCGGTCGATGCGGATGACCTGCTGCTTGGCCGTGTTGACCCCGCCGGCCAGGACCCGGGTCTTCACCCCCGTGGGCCGGCCCTTCTCGCGCACCAGGCCGCTGGTGTCCAGCCCCTTGGCACGGAAGATGCCGAGCAGGGCCTCGCCCATGAGATCGGAGCCCACCACGCCCAGGGGCAGGGCCCGCCCGCCCAGGGAATGGATGTTGGAGACCGGGTTGGCCCCGCCCCCGGGCAGCAGGCGGGTGGCCTGGTGCCTGAGGATGAGCACGGGCGCCTCGCGGGAGATGCGCCAGGACTCTGCGCTGACGTACTCGTCGAGCATCATGTCGCGCAGAACTACCACGCGTTTGGCCTGAAAACGCCGCAGGATAGCCCGGTATTTGTTGAGATTCATTGGCGGTCCAGCCTCAGAGGATGACCTGACGGGGGTGGTAGTCCTTCCGACCTATTCCTTCAGCAGGTGCCCCCAGCGCAGGCGCTGGAAAAGGCGCCGCAGGGCCCGGGCGGCCTTGGGCAGGGGCCCGTCCTTGGGCGGCCGTCCCCAGCGCCGCCGCAGGTGATCGAGGTTGCCGCGCTCGAAGCCCTCGCCGATGCGGCCCTTCAGGGCGTTGACCGTGGGGCTGCCGAAATGGTGCACGAAGGAGCATCCCGTGATGCCCGTGGGCAGGCCCTTGGCCCAGAGGCGCCGGGCGAAGTCCTCGTCCTCCCCCTTGCCGAAGCGGAAGGTCTCGTCGAAGAAGCCGCAGACCTTGAAGGCCTCCGGCCGCACCAGGAAGCACCAGCCGAAATAGCCGGGCGCGTCCCACGAACGGCAGCGCCGGGTGTAGGCGCGGGCGTAGGATTCCAGGTCGTAGTCCAGGCGGCCCTCGCGGGTGGCGGGGCTGGCCATCCACCAGCCCCGCTCCTCGGCCCGGTCCAGCAGGGCCTTCAGCCAGCCCGGGGTGAGCACCAGGTCGTTGTTGAGCACGCCGATCCAGGCGGGTTTCCAGGCCAGCACCCGGCGCGCGCCCTGGTTCCAGGCCGGAGCGCAGCCCCGGTTGCTCCGGTTGCGCAGCACCTCGAAGCCCAGCCTTTTCTTCCATTCGCGCAGGCGCCGGGGGGTCTCGTCGGTGGAGCCGTTGTCCACCACCAGCAGGCGGCAGCCCTCGCCGCCGCCTGCCTCGAAGCTTTCCAGGAAGCGGCGGGTGTAGTCCCACTGGTTCCACACCGGCACCACCAGGGCCGCCCTGGGCCGAGCCGCGGGCCCGCTCATGCCTCCCCGCTTTCCTGAAGGATGATCCCGGCCGCCTCCTTCAGGTCCGCGGCCACGAGCTTGGGCTCCCTGCCGGCGGCCTTCAGGGCGGCCAGGGTCTCCTCGCCGTAGCCGGTGCGCACCAGCACGCCGCGGCAGCCGGCGTTCCTTGCCAGGTCCAGGTCGGCGTCCTTGTCGCCCACCACCCAGCAGCGCTTCAGGTCCAGGTCCCATTCGCGGGCGGCCTGGAGCGCCATGCCGGGCCGGGGCTTGCGGCAGTCGCAGTCCAGGGCCAGTTCCTTCACCCTGGCCTTTTCCGGGTCGGGATGGTGGGGGCAGAAGTAGATGCCGTCCAGGGCCACGCCCTGGTCCTTCAACAGGCTCTTGAGCATGGCGTGGACGGTGTGCACCTGCTCCACCGGGTAGTAGCCCCGGGCCACGCCGCTCTGGTTGGTGGTGAGGATGAGCAGGTAGCCCGCCTCCTTCAGGGCCCGCAGCCCCTCGGCCGAGCCGGGCACCAGGGCGAACCGGTGCATGTCCTCGGGACGGATGTAGCCGATCTCCCGCGACACCGTGCCGTCCCTGTCCAAAAATACGGCCTTGTTCTTTCCCATTCCCCTTCCTTCCCCTTTCGTGTCCGCCCGCGCCTAGCCCCTCGCGCGCTTGCCTCGTGGATGGGGCAGGTGCTTCTCCTTGTTGCGCATGGCCACCTTGGCCTTGATGGCCTCCATGCGGGCCTTCTGCATCCCGGGCACCTGGGCCGAATAGGCCTGGCCGTGGGCCCGCCGCACCCAGGCCTTCAACAGCTGGGGCTGGCCGTGGA
>JAJYGY010000184.1 GCA_021790555.1 bacterium | reverse complement strand
CAGCCTGGGCATGCTCACCTGCCTGCGCGGATTCCTGGTGGGCGTGCTGATGGAGCACGGCTTCGACGGGGACTTCGCCATGGACCTGCAGATGGCCGCGGACGAGGCGGTCACCAACGTCATCGAACACGCCTACGGATTCGACTCCAGCCGCACGGTGAACCTGCGGCTGGCCATCCGCGCCGACCAGGTCGCCCTGCTGCTGAAGGACTCGGGCAAGGCCTTCGAATCGCCCGAACTCAAGCCCCTGGACCTGGCCTCCCATATCCGTTCCGGCAGGACCGGCGGGCTGGGCCGCTACATGATGTTTTCCGTCATGGATTCGGTGGTCTACGACCGGCGCGGGGAGGGAAACAGCCTGCTGATGGTCAAGAAGAAGGCGGCGCTTTAGCGGGCCCGGCGGCTCACTGGGCCAGGCGCGACGTGTTGTTGGCCGAATTGGCCGCGGCCCCCCATCCGTCGAGGACCGAGGCGATGGTGCCGGTGCCCCCGATGGACCAGGCCGTCATGTTGTGGAACATGGCTCCGTTGAGCCCGGTGGGATTGGGCACCTCGATGGCGTTCTGCTGCACCACCGCGGGATTGACGTTGAAGTAGCAGTACACCCCCACCCCGTAGGCCTGGTGGCTGGTCACCGTGTCGGCCACCTTGTAGGAGGCGTAGCCGTCCACGGTGCCGTCCATCCAGGCGGCCTGGTTGGGCGGGTCGTAGGGGTCCTCGCTCTGGTAGAAGTAGACCCTGCCCCCGTTTCCGTTCCACAGCGTCTGGAACTGCTGGAAGTGCTCGCAGGCCAGCCCGTAGATGGTGACGTTGGCGCCGTTGACCACCAGGCCGTTGTTGGCCGTGTTGCTGGTCCATGCCACCCCGCTGCCGTGGTCCGCCCTCCATATCCAGAAATCGTCCCCGATGACCTCGTTGCTGTTGATCTGCAGGCAGACGCTGGCCTTGCCCACCCCGGCCCCGCCCACGCGGAAGAACAGGTCGCTTAAGCTGCTGGGGTCGGCCGTGTGGTCGGCCGAGCTTCCCGCCGGGCCCATCTGCAGCAGCACGGGAGAATTGACGGCCCCGGCGTCGAAGAGGATGCCGGCGATCTTCACCCCGTCCACGTCGTCCACGTCCATGGCGGCCGTGCCGGCCGTGGGGTTGAGCGTGGCCAGCCCCAGGCCCAGCACCACGGTGTCGGCCCGGGTGACGTGGATGGGAGCGTCCAGGGCGTAGACGCCCGGCGTCAGCAGCAGGTTGAGGCCCTCGGCCAGGGCCGCGTTGATGGTCTCGGCGGTGTCCACCGAGGACTGGGCCACGTAGAAGCGGCTCAGGGGGATGAACTGCCCGGCCTCACTGCCGCCCGACCAGGTGGTGCCCTGGGTGTTGGCCTGCAGGGCCGGCACGAAGACCCCGTAGTCGCCGCAGCCGTCCACCCGCAGGAAGGGCTTTTCGCGCGTCACCGGGGCCTGGTTGACCACCGTGTAGGGGGGATTGGGCCAGCCGAGGCCCGAGGGGGCGTTGACGTCTCCCACGAACACCATGTTGATGCTGGAGCCGGCCCAGCTGCCCCACTGGCAGTCGCGCGAGATCCACTGCTGCTGGCTGCCCGAATTGATCTGGTTGTCGATGAGCGAATCGGAAATGAACCCTCCGCTGGCCCAGCCCCCGTTCTGGTCCAGGACGATGCTGCCCTCGATGTGCATGCGGCGCATGGGGCAGCCCTGGGACACGGCCCATTGGTCGGTGCCGCCCGCGGGCACGACGGCCAGGTTCTCGGCGCCTTCCCAGAAGTTGCAGGTGGCGTTGTTGTTGGCCAGCGCCGCGTTGGAAACCACGCCTCCGTTGATGAGCACGTCGTCGGGCGAGGCGCCCAGTCCCAGGGCCTGGGTGTAGTAGCCCACGTCCACGGTGTTGTTGTAGGTGCCGGGAAGGAACAGCAGCGCGTAGCGGGCCGTCCCGAACTGGTTGGTCTGCTGGGCCGTGTAGACGGTGTTGATCTGGTTCTGGATGGCGGCCGAGGTCATGCCCGGGTTGAAGAGGAGCACGTTGGCCCCGAAGTTGGGCGTGGGCTGGGGCAGGTTGTAGACCGCCGCCGAAACCGGCGAATCCGTCCAGCCGGCCTCGAAGGCCAGGGCGCGCAGGGTTTCGGTGCCGGAGACCGCCACCGCCGCGGTGTAGAGCGTGCCGTGCGTCTGGCTGGGCGTGCTGCCGTCCGTGGTGTAGCGGATGGAGGCCCCGGCCGTGGAGCTGGAGATCACCACGTTCTGCGAGCCCACGCAGCCTCCCGGCGGGTTGAAGGAGGGCGCGGCCACCTGCCGCGCCGGCTGGGGGATGACCTGCAGGGCCTGCACCTCGGCGTTGTTGACGGCCGAGGGGCCGAAGCTGACGGTGATGGAGCCGCCCGAGGGCGCGATGTTGTTGAAGACCTCGTCCAGGGCCAGGTTCTGGGCCCCGGCCTGCCCGAAGATATCCAGGCCGGCCAGTTCGGGCGTGCCGTTGATGGAAACGGCGAAGTCGCGCAGGCCGGAGCCGTTGAAGTAGGTCTCCGCGAACTTCAGGGTCACCTGGTAGCTGCCCGGCGCCACCGGGAACGTGTAGCTGAAGGAGGGGCCCCAGCGCTGGGTCTGGTACAGCGGCTGGTCCGCGTCGCCGGGCAGCGCGCCGGCCACGGCCGCGGTGGAGGGCCCGGCCGCCGTGCCGCCGCTGTACTGCTCGTCCGCGGCCCACACGTTGCCCTGGCTGTCCGTGAACTGGGGGCCGCCCGCGTTCACCCGCCAGACCGTGGGCAGGGCCGGGGTGGGGGTCGGCGTGGCCGTGGCCGAAGGCGTGGGCGTCCCGGTGCGGGATTCCGTGGGCGTGGCCGTGGGACTCGGGGAAGCCGTGGGGGTGGCCGTGGCCGTCCCGGTGGGCGAGGCCAGGGGCGTGGGCGTCCCCGTGTCCGTGGAGCTGGCCCCCGGCGTGGGCGAAGCCGAACCCGTGAAGCCCGCCGTCAACGTGGCCGTCGCCAGGGACGTGGGCGAAGCCAAACCCGTGAAGCCCGCCGTCAACGTGGCCGTCGCCTGGGGCGTCGGCGACGCCGAATCCGTGAAGCCCGCCGTCAACG
>JAJYGY010000138.1 GCA_021790555.1 bacterium | reverse complement strand
GCCGCCCTGGAAGGTCTCGATGGCCTCGCAGGGCCTGGGCACCCGCAGGATCTCCACGTGCAACAGGGGCGACACGTTGCCCACCTTGTCGAAGCTGCGCAGGTCCACCTGGTACACGTCGGGCTGGGCGATGGCGTCCTGGAAGGCCTGCCCCAGGGCCGGCTGCCAGACCCCCAGGGGCCCGCTTCCGCCGCTGTCCACGCGGAATTCGCCATGGTCCAGGCCCGAAGGAATGCGCCAGGGCGGCTGGAAGGCGTCCACGAACACGGGTACCAGGGTGTCGTCCAGATTCTCCAGGTATATCTGCCGGCTGGTGTCCACGAACCCTTCCCGCCCGCAACCCTGGCACTGGTAGAACAGGAAGTTGGATGGCGGCGTGTCGTCCACCACGAAGGCCAGGCTCTGCGAGGACGACAGGCCCGCGCCGCTGGTGTTGCCCACCTCGTCCGCCGCCTGCCATTGCAGCCAGTGCTCCCCCTCGGCCAGGCCCGCCGCCACCGGCACCTGGCAGGTGCCGCCGGCCCCGAGCGCCAGGGCCTGGAAGGCCGTCCAGGTGTCGATGCGCGCGTCCACCTCCTTCACCCCGCTGCCACCCTGGTCGTATGCCGTCAGGGTCAGGTCCGCCGCCCCACCCCTAACATACAGCGTGGACACCCCGTTTGGAGCGTCCGGCATGGCCAGCGTGTCCGCGGACCCGTCCTCCAGGCCCTCCAGCAGCGAACGGCCTTCGGCCGCGCTCATGGCGCTGGGGCTGACGCCAAAGTACCTCAGCCGCCGGTACACCTCCGCGTCCGGAAGCTGGGAAACGTCCACCGGCCCCAGCGTGGGCATGGGGGTCGGCGTAGCCTGGGGCGTGGAAAAGCCGATGGTCGGCTGCGGGCTGACCGTGGGCGTGACGGTGTTGCCCACCAGCAGGCCCAGCTGGGTCGCCCCCAGCCCGCCTTCGCCGGCAACCCAGGCCCCCGTGGCCCCGGCAAAAACCAAAGGCGCCTGCGTGTCCACGTACACGGTCTGGGTGACCGGGTTGGACAGGTTCCCCGCCCCGTCCAGGGCCTGGCAACGCAGCCCAAGCGTGGCGTCCGTCGGAAGGGGCGCGAAGGCCGCGGTGTAAGTCAGGGGCGACGCGGCCGGGAAGGATCCCTGCGACAGGCCGTAGAAGATGTCCGCGATGCCCGAGGCCTGCTCCTGGGCCGTCAAGGACACCAGTGAATCCGCGTCCAGGTAGGTCGTGCCGTTTGCCTCGTATTGGGGCCCCAGGAAGGACACCTGGACCGCGGGCGGCGCGCTTTCCAGCCAGGCCGTGGCCGAGACCGCCTGGCTCTCGTTACCAAGATGGTCCACCGAACTGACCTGGACCTCATAGGCCTGGTTGTCCGCCAAGCCCGCCAGCGACAGGATCTGGGCCGTGGTGGTCATCAGGAGCGCACCGTCCTGGTACACGCGGTAGTAGGCGAAGTCCGGCGCCTGGTCCGACGGCGCGTTCCAGCTCACGGCCATGTCCGAGCTTCCCTGGGCCTGAGCCGTCAGGCTCACCGGCGGGTAGGGCGCCTCGGTGTCCAGGGTCACCAGGGCCGTGGAGGTGCCGGTGTTGCCCGCCAGGTCCTGGCCCGAAACCACGATCTCTGCCCGGCCATCCTCGGTCTCCAAATCCGGCGGCACGGGCCAGGAGGTGGCGAAGTCGTACCCCGTGGAATCCGCCGCCTTCACGCTCAGGGGGTAGAAATTCCCCATCGGGTCGTACATCACGGCCTTGGGCGTGCCCGCAAGGGGGATGTCGCTCAGGGCCGTGAAGGTGATGGGAAGCACGCCCCGCCCGAAGGTCGAAGGATAGCCGAAACGGAAGCTGGGCCCCAGGCGCGACACCGTGAAGGCTCCCCAGGTGACGGATTGGGCACCGGCCACGTCATAACCCGTGGCCGTCACTGAAACGAATCCGTTGGCCGCCCCGGCCCCCACCGTCAGGGAGGCGTAATAGCCGTCCGGCAGTATGTTGGCCGGATCGCTGTACAGGGGCATGGTTTCCAGGGTCTCCACGCTGCCGTCGCTGAACTCGGCCGTCAGGCTCAGCGATTCCAGCTGCCCACTGCTTTCCACGTTGAATTCCACCTTGGTTCCCGTGGTGGCCTGCGCCGGATCGACCTGCAGGCGCAGGCTGGGCAGGTGCGTGTCCACGAAGAAGTGCCCCTCCCCTGTCCCGGTCACGCCCGCCGGGCTGGTCCCTTCCACCCACACCGTGGCCGTGCCGGACAGCGGCGCCATGGCCGGCGTGATCGTGAACAGGGCCTCGTACTTGGTGCTGGGGCGGTACGCCTGCCAGCGCATGCCCGGCGCCAGACCAAGGCTCTCGGCCGGGGTCACCGTCACGCCACTGGCCTCATCCACCAGGCTGGCAAGCACTTCTCCGCCCGTGGTCGGGTTGCCCACCAGGACCATGCTTTGCACCGTGAAGGTGTTGGGAAGGCCGTCCACGGTCAGCTTCCTGCCGCTCCACCAGCCTGAAACCGGCAGGCCCGTGGGCTGGCCCGGCTGGAAGGTCTCCAAAACGACAGAGGCGGCCGGGCCAGCGGGTCCACCCGCCTGCCCGGGACCGGATCCGGACAGGGCCTCGGCCTGAAAGGCGGCGCTGTTGGAGAACCCGCTGAAGCCGGGAAGCTGCACGCTCCAGGAACTCCCCTGCAAGGCCGATACGTCGGGCATCACCTGCCCAGTGATGGTGTCGTCCAGTTGGGCGGCCAGGGTCACCCCCTGGTCCGCGTCGTCGTGGGCCTGCAGCACGCCCGCGATCTTGTAGGCCCGCGCCGCGCCCGAAGCCGGCGTGATGGTGATCGACGCCATGGCCCAGGCCGCTGCCACGTTGGGGTTGGAAAGCTGCCAGGCCGGGTCCGTGGCCTGCGTGGCGTCGCTGAAGTATTCCAGGAGGAAGCGGTTGCCGGGGTTTGCCAGGCCGCTCCCCTCCCCCGTGGAAGGGGGGGCGGGGGCGGGGTTGGCGCTGGCGAAGCCCCCGAGCGTTCCGGAAAGGTATGGCTCCTGCAGCGGCACCACGGGCGAAGCGGTTTGCGAGAGCAGGGACGGACTGGGCAGGGAGACCAGCACCTTGGGCGGGCTGGCCAGGCCGCTGTCCGC
>JAJYGY010000008.1 GCA_021790555.1 bacterium | reverse complement strand
CCGGATAAACCTCCCGGCCCGAAAGGAAGGGAATGAACAAGCGCTGGAACATGCGTCAGGTGGACCTGGAGGCGGGCCGGCGGCTGGCCGAAAGCCTGGAACTGCCGCCCCTGCTGGGGCGCCTGCTGCTGGCGCGCGGGGTTTCCGGCCCCGAGGAGGGAAGGCGCTACCTGAACGGCGGCCTGGACGACCTGCATTCCCCCTGGGGGCTTTCGGGCATGGAGGCCGCCGTGGAGCGCCTGCTGGAGGCCCTGCGGCGCCGCCAGAAGGTGACGGTGTACGGCGACTACGACGTCGACGGGGTGACCAGCACGGCCCTGCTGCTGAAGGCCTTCGCCGCCCTGGGCCTGGAGGCCGACTTCTACATCCCCGACCGGCTGAAGGAGGGCTACGGGCCCAACATCCCGGCCCTGGAGGCCCTTTCCCGGGGCGGCAGCGCCCTGGTGGTGACGGTGGACTGCGGCATCAATTCCGTGGCCGAGGCCAGGCGGGCCGCCGAGCTGGGCCTGGACCTGGTGGTGACCGACCACCACGTGGAGGGGCCGGAACTTCCCGGCTGCCTGGCGGTGATCAACCCCAAGGTCTCGCCGCGCTACCCCTATTCCATGCTGGCGGGCGTGGGGGTGGCCTACAAGCTGGCCCAGGCCCTGCTGGAAAAGGCCGGCCTCCAGGAGCGCGCCGGCCTGCTGGAGGAATGCCTGGAGCTGGTGGCCCTGGGCACGGTCTGCGACGTGGCGCCCCTGGACGGCGAGAACCGGGTGCTGGCGCGCGAGGGCATCCGCAGGATGCGCGCCACCCGCTTCGTGGGCCTGGAATGCCTCTGCCAGGTGGCCGGCCTGGAGCCGCGGCGCCTGGATTCCACGGCCCTGGGCTTCGCCCTGGGGCCGCGCCTCAACGCGGGGGGGCGCATCGGCGACCCCAAGCTGGGCGTGCGCCTGCTGCTTTCGCGCTCGCGCGCCGAGGCCATGGACATGGCCCGGGCCCTGGACGCCGAGAACCGGCAGCGCCAGGCCATGGAACGCAGCGGGGTGGAGGAGGCCAAGCGCATGGCCCGGGAGCGGCTTGAAGCCACGGGCGACAAGGTGCTGGTGCTGGCCTCGCCCGACTGGCACCCCGGCGTGGTGGGCCTGATGGCCTCGCGGGTCACCGAGGCCTTCACCCGGCCCAGCCTGGTGCTTTCCCTGCACGAGGGCCTGGCCAAGGGCTCGGCGCGCTCCCGCAGGCCCTTCCACATGGTGCGGGCCCTGGAGCAATGCGGCGACCTGCTGCTGCGCTTCGGCGGCCACGAGTTCGCGGCCGGGCTGACCCTGGAGCCCGGCAACATCGAGGCCCTGCGCCTGCGGATGAACCGCCTGGCCGACGACCAGATCGGCGAGGAGGACCTTCAGCCCAGCCTCACCCTCGACCTGGCCCTGTCCTTCACCGACCTGACGCCCGGGCTGATGAAGGACCTGGGCAGGCTTTCGCCCTTCGGCAGCCGCAATCCCAGGCCCCTTTTCGCGGCCTTCGACTGCCGCCTGCTGCCCGGCACCCGCGCCGTGGGCGCGGACAACCTGCACCTGAAGCTGAGCGCCCGCCAGTCCGGCCGGGTGATGCCGGGCATCGCCTTCCGGATGGGGCCGGACCTGGCCGCCCTGGACCTGGGCCGCCCGGTGGACCTGGCCTTCGAGCTGGGGTGGAACGACTACATGGGCCAGAGGACCCTGCAGCTGGAGGTGCGGGATATCCGCCAGGACGGGCCCGGACAGGAAAGGAAGGACGGGGAATGAGGATCACTTCCGGAAGCGCCAGGGGGCGCCGGGTGCCCCTGCCCAGGGGGGTGGACCTGCGGCCCACCTCGGACAAGGTCAAGCAGGCCCTGTTCAACGTGCTGGCGCCGCTGGTGCCCGGCGCCGCGGTGCTGGACCTTTTCTGCGGCAGCGGCAACCTGGGCCTGGAGGCCCTTTCGCGGGGCGCCCGCTCGGCCTTCTTCGTGGACAGGCAGCGGCGCTGCGTGGAGTCGGCCCGGGCCGCGGCCGAAACCTTCGGCTTCGCCGGCTCCTGCCAGTGGCTCTGCGCCGACTGGGAGCAGGCCCTGGGCCGGCTGGCCGGCGGGGAGCAGCGCTTCGACCTGGTGTTCCTGGACCCTCCCTACCAAAGCGGCCTGGGGATTCGCGCCTTGCAAAACCCGGACCTGGTTGCTATAGTGGCCCCCGGCTCCGCCTCCCGGGTGGTGCTGGAACACGACGCCTCGCAGCCCCCGCCGATCCTCTCCGCCTTTCAGCCAGAAAAGACCAGGGCCCACGGCGGCACGGCCCTCACCTTCTTTTGCCCGGCCCTTTCCGCGCCCGCTCCGAAGGTTCCGCATGCAGATTGAAATCCGGCACCACGGCAAGAAGACCCGCTGGACCGACCTGGTGACCAAGTGGCTCATCAATTCGCTGGCCCTCATGCTGGTGGCGCGCGTGGTGCGCGGCATCGACATCCAGGGGCAGGGCTGGCAGGCCTTCCTCAACGTGCTGGCGGCCTCGGCCCTGCTGGGCCTGGTCAACGCCCTGATCCGGCCCATCCTGCTGGTGCTGACCCTTCCCATCAACATCCTCAGCCTGGGGCTGTTCACCCTGGTGATCAACGGCCTGCTGCTGCTTCTGGTGGCGGCCCTATTCCCGGGGTTCCACATCAGCGGCTTCTGGGCGGCCCTGTGGGGCTCGCTGCTGTTGTCCATCATCAGCATCTTCCTCAACCTGATCTTCAAGGCCAGCGGGCTGTCGGTGAAGATCCAGAGGTAGTCCCGCCCCTCACCGGAAAACGCATGCCAAGCGCCACTCCCATGATGGCCCAGTACGAGGCGGTGAAGCGCCAGAACCCGGACTGCATGGTGTTCTTCCGCCTGGGCGACTTCTACGAGCTTTTCGGCGACGACGCCGTGACGGCCAGCCGCCTTTTGGGCATCACCCTGACGGCCCGGTCCTCAGGCGCGGGCCGGGAGGTGAAGGTGCCCATGGCCGGCGTGCCTTACCACAGCGCGTCGGCCTACCTGCGGCGCCTGCTTCAGGCCGGCCACAAGGTCGCCATCTGCGAGCAAATGGAGGACCCCCGCCTGGCCAAGGGCGTGGTGCGCCGGGAATTGGTGCGCGTCCTGACCCCCGGCACGGCCCT
>JAJYGY010000297.1 GCA_021790555.1 bacterium | reverse complement strand
ATTTTACAAAATGTAAAATAATATTTACATTTTGTAAATATCGAGTTCCTTCATCTTTTTAAGCAGGGTGGGCCTGGAAATTCCGAGCTTCTGGGCGGCCAGGGAGCGGTTCCAATGACAATCGTTGAGCAGGCGCCTGAGATCCTCGGCTTCCGGGTTGGCGGAAGCCTCCGGCTCAAGGCGCGCGCCGTCGGCCGGGAACCTCAGTTCCTCGGGCATGTCCTCGGGCTTCAACACCCCGCCCCGCGCCCGGATGACCATGCGTTCCACGCTGTTCTTCAGCTCGCGGATGTTGCCGGGCCAGGGGTAGCTCTGCATGCGCCGGATGACCTGGGGGGTCAGTTCGAGCTTCTTCTGGAAGTCGCGGCAGGCCAGGTCGAAGAAGAACTTGGCCAGCTCCACGATGTCGCCCCCGCGGTCGCGCAGGGGGGGCAGGCGGATGGAAAAAACGTTGAGGCGGTAGTACAGGTCCGCGCGGAAGCGGCCCGCCTGGGTCTCCTTTTCCAGGTCCCGGTTGGTGGCCGCCACCACCCGCACGTCCAGGTCGATGGGGTCCAGGCCTCCCAGGCGCCGGAGCTGCTTCTGTTCCAGGACCTTCAGCAGCTTGGTCTGGATGGAAAGGGGCAGTTCGCCCACCTCGTCGAGGAACAGGGTGCCCGCCTGGGCCATCTCAAAGAGCCCCTTCTTCTGCTTCTTGGCGTCGGTGAAGGCGCCCGCCTCGAAGCCGAACAGTTCCGATTCCAGGAGGCTTTCCGGAAGGGCCGCGCAGTGCAGTTCCACGAAGGGCTTGGCCGCCCGCGGGGAGGACAGGTGGATCAGGCGCGCGGCGTGCTCCTTGCCCGTGCCGGTCTCGCCCAGGATCAGCACGGTGACCTTCTCCTTTTCGGCCACCTGCTCGATCTGCTCGTAGACCGCCTGCATGGCCTGTCCCGACAGGAACAGGTAGTCGCGGACGGTCTGCTCCTTCTGCACCTGCTTCAGCGCCTCGACGTCGCGGTGCAGGTTGCGCTTTTCCGCCACCCGCTGGATGACCAGGTCCAGGGTCTCGAACTCGAAGGGCTTGGAAAGGTAGTCCTCGGCCCCCAGCTTGATGGCCGCCACCGCGTCGCTGATCTCCGTCATGCCCGTCATCATCACCACGGCCGGGCGCCCCGGCAGCCGCAGCAGGTGGGGCAGCAGGTCCAGGCCCGTCATGCCCGGAAGCCTGCGGTCCAGCAGAACGATCTCGGGCGGCTGGCGGCCGGCCTCCTCAAGCCCCTGGTCCGCGTCGGGCGCGAAGGCGGTCTGGTGCCCGGCCTTTCGCAGGTACAGGCCAAGCACCTTGGCCAGCTCCGGATCGTCGTCGATGATGAGAATCTTCACGGCCGCCTCACGCATGTCTCCAAGGCCTTCAATTTAGCGGCAAACCCGGCCGTGTTCAAGTTTTCATTTTCACGGCCACCGCCTGGTCGAAAAAATTTTCAGGATGGGTGAAGATTTTTCTTGCCTCTCATACAGGCGTATGGTATAAATTCAACGTCGGGAAGATCCGTCCATGAACCCGGCAGCCTGGTTTCAGGCTTTTTTTTCAACCCAAAAACCATACACAGGTATGGTTCAAGGAGGCGGCCATGATCTCATTCAACGGTTTCGCGCTTGCCGTCATGTTGGTCACCATCGCGCTTTCCTGCGCCCTGGGCTTCGTGGCAGGCAGGCAGGTCCGGTAAGCCAAGGGCCCTGTCCTTTGGAAACGCGGCCTGAATCCCTATCCCCTTTCCGGGGAAACCAGGCCGCGCCCGCGGGCGTCAAGCCGCGGAGGCTGTTCGGCGTAAGAGGTGCCGTATGTCCCGCAATTATCCGCAAGGTTATTGGAGCCAGGTCTTCTCCCATGCTGCTCTGCTTTTGAACACCAAATCCGCCTCCTCCAGCGAGCTGGCCTACTGGATGGCGCGGAAAATCGTGGACCAGAATTTAGGCCCGAAGGGAACTTCTCCCGCCGGGGCGCACCCCGCGGCCAGACTGCCCCTGGAAGAGCTCGCGCTGGCCTCGTGAGCCGGCAGGCAGGCCGCCCAACCCATTGAAAAGGGGGACTCCAGTGGATCCCAACCTCACCGACCGCCAGCGGGAGATTTTGAACTACATCCTCGAGTTCCAGAACGGGCAGGGCTACTTCCCTTCCCTGAGGGAGATCGGGGCGCACTTCAAGCTTTCGCTGGGAACGGTGCAGACCCACCTCGACTACCTGAAGCGCAAGGGCGCTCTGGACTGGGAAAAGGGCAAATCCAGGGCCCTGAAGGTGACCCCGGCGGGCTTCGGTCTGCGGGCCGTGCAGGCGCTTTCCGGGGTGATGGAAGGCTTCGTTCAGATCCCCATCCTCGGCCGCGTCTCGGCCGGCCCGGGCCTGCTGGCCGAGGAAAACGTGGAGGACACCCTCACCCTGCCCCGGAACTTCTTCCGCTACCAGCCGGGTGAGATCTTCGGTCTGAAGGTGAAGGGCGATTCCATGATCGGCTCCGGCATCCTCGACGGCGACACCGTGCTGGTCCGGATGCAAAAGGACGCCCAGGACAGGGATATCGTGGTGGCCCTGCTGGGGGACGAGGCCCTGGTGAAGATTTTCCGGAGGGAAAGCTCGGGGATCTTCCTGGTGTCGTCCAACCCGGCCTATCCGCCCCGCCCGGTGGGCGAGAATTTCAGCGTGCTGGGAAGGGTCATCCATCTGATGCGCAACTTTTGACAAGATTTCTTCCTTTTCAGGAAGAACGGAGGGGAGCCGTCTCTCCCGATGCCCGAGGGGATGAGACCCCTCCTAACGCGAGGTGTGCCATGACGCAAGAGGTCCAGGAAAGCAGCGGCAATTCCCTGTTCTCGGATTTCCGGTTATCCCTGGTCAACAAGGACAACCTGCGCGCCATCGCCTCCTGCAAGGTGGGAGGGGCGGTCTATCTTTCGGGCATGCGGGTGGTTTCCGGAAGCAAGGGCCTGTTCGTGGCCATGCCGTCGCGCAAGGACAAGAAGGGGGAGTATCGCGACATCTTCTTCCCGGCCAGCCGCGCCGTCCGCGACGGCCTGCAGCAGGCCATCCTTTCGAAATACGCGCAGGTGGTTTCCGCGGTGCCGCACTGAAGGGATTTCCGGCAAGGGCCGGACGGCCCGATGACATCGGCCGGC
>JAJYGY010000398.1 GCA_021790555.1 bacterium | reverse complement strand
GCTCCGCACCGCCGTAGCCGAAGGCGAAGGCGTGGGGCTGGGGGTCGTGCTCCGCACCGCCGTAGCCGTAGGCGAAGGCGTGGGGCTGAGGGTCGTGCTCCGCACCGCCGTAGCCGAAGGCGAAGGCGTGGCGGTCAGGCCTGCGGAGGCCGTCGCCGTCCCCGAAGGCGTCGGCGTATCCGTCGTGCTACGCACCGCCGTAGCCGCAGGCGAAGGCGTGGCGCTGGGGGTCGTGCTCCGCACCGCCGTAGCCGAAGGCGAAGGCGTGGGGCTGGGGGTCGTGCTCCGCACCGCCGTAGCCGTAGGCGAAGGCGTGCAAAGGCTCGCCTGGCTGGTGATTTCGATGGCGTCGATCTTGGCGTCGTTGACGCTGGCCGTGCCCACGATGTCGAGGGCCCCGCCGGTGACGTCCACCCAGAAATCCCTGTCAAAGGCCGTGTTGGCGCCCGCCGAGAAAACCAGGTCCAGGCCTGAAATGAGGGTCTGGCCGTTGATGCTGATGCTGAACACCCTCGACCCCGGGGTGGTGAAGTAAAATTCGGCGAACTTGAGCGTGACGTGATACAGGCCGTCCGGAACCGTGAAGCGGTATTCCAGGGGGTTTCCCCAGCGCTCGGTCTGGTACAGGGGCACGTCCCCGGCCGGGCAGCCGGCGATGGGGTTGGTGGTGGTGCCGGTGGTGCCGCTCACCCAGCCCCAGCCCCCCGGCGAAAAAGCCTGGTCGGCCAGCCAGAGGTTTCCGGCGCTGTCCGTCAGGGGCGAGGCGGCCCCGCAGCGGACCCTCAGGTCGTAGGCCGGACAGGCCACCGGGGTGAAGGTGGGCGTGGGGCTGGGGGTCTGCGAATCGGTGGGGCTGATGGTGCGCGTGGGCGTGGGCGTGCCCTCGGGCGTGGGCAGCATGGCGGCCAGGTCGAAGACCAGGGGGGCGTTCCAGTTGATGGCCTCCTCGTTGGACGCGTAGGCTCCCTGCTGGTCGGTGTAGCACTGTTCGGGCGGCAGGCCGGTGGGCGTGATGCCGTCGCCGCCGCCCGGATTGGGGCCCCCCGCCAGCATGCCGGGCCAGGGCTGGGCGACCCCGTCGGCGGCGCTGGGCCGGTGGTGGGGGTTCATCTGCCAGACCTGCCCCACCTGCGTGACAAAGGACATCCCGAAATGGTTCCTCCCGAAAAGGTAGTGGAGGTCGTCCAGGGCCGCGTCCACCAGGGCCGGGCTGGGCGCCATGGCGTTGGCCATCAGCAGCAGCATGCCGAAATTCCCCACCACCCCGTTGGAGCCCCACACGAAATCGCCGCTGGAAAGGCTGAGCCGGTAGCCGTCCGTGGAGGCCCGCGCCACCACGGCGTTGGGGGCCGGCTGGCCGCTGAAATAGTAGGTCCACATGGCCAGGTTGTGCACGTCCTGCCATGACTGGGGGTTGGTGCCGGCCACGGTGGGGTTCCAGCCGGAATAATGGCCCGTGAAGTAGGTGTTGTAGGCGGCCTGGCCCGTGGTTCGGAACAGTTCGGCCGAGGCCCACAGAAGCTCGTCGGTGGCGTTTCCGTCGCTGTAGGAGCCCGTCACGTCGGCGCCGGTGTTGTTGTAATAGAGCGTCTGGTGCCCGCTCTGCATCAGCCAGGTCCAGGCGTTTTCCGCGGCGGTCAGGCAGCGGGCGGCGAAGGCAGGGTCGAAGTAGCCGTACTGGCGGGCCGCGATGGCCATCACCGCGGCGAAATCTGCCGTGGCGCAGGTGCCCTTCCAGGGGCTGGCGCCAGTGCCGATGAGGTAGCGCGTGCCCGCGTCGTCGTTTTCGGGCATGACAAAGCTTGGAAAGCTCATGGTGCTGACCTTGTGGAAGACCCCGCCGTCCGTGTCCTGCATTTCAAGCATCCAGTCCAGTTCCCAGCGGCACTCGTTGAGGATGTCGGGGGTGCCGTTGCCGGATTCGGGCAGGTTGAGGTTGATGCCGCCGACCCGGCTTGAATACCATTCGTAGGTCCACAGAAGCTCGCCCAGGGTGATGCCCGCGTTCACCACGTACTTCCCGTAGTCGCCGGCGTCGTGCCAGCCCCCGGTGGCCGTCTTGGTGCCCGAGGCGTATCCCGTGGAGGCGTCGTAGACCCCGTCCTCAAGGTGGCAGGCCGCGTGGGTGTAGGCGGGAAAGGTGGGCGTGTCCGGCGTGTTGGTGCCCATCCCCAGGTCGACGGCCGTGCCGCAGCGCTGGCCGTAATAGAACCGCATGGCCATGTAGAAGGCCCGGGCGTACACGTCCGGCCCGACGGCGAAGGGGTAGCTGTCGCCCACCCCCGGCACGGCCAGAGTGTAGTTTCCCGTGGCGGTCAGGGACGAGAAATCCACGCTGTAAAGGGTGTCCCCGGAATTGGGGTCCGAAACCGGGCCCGTGGCCGTGGCCGTGAGCACCACCGCGCCGTCGCCGGCGTCGACCACCGACACCACCCCCGTGGGGGCGCTGGTGACCATGGCGTACTTGGTCTCCAAGGGCAGGTACCCGACCTGGTCCACCTTGATGGCCGTGCTGACCGCGGCCCGGGCCGCCGTGGGTAGGAGAAGGCAGGACAAGGACGCCAGGAGGAGGAGCCCCGGCCGGCGGCGGAAATTCATCACGGGATCACGGCTGAAACCACGTTTGTTCATGGCGCTCATTTCAGGATGTAGAAGAGCAGGGGCGAGGGATCGTTCCGTTCCTGTCCATCCTTCAGGGAATCCAGCGCCAGGTAGTACAGGCCGTCGGCGAGGCCGGCCGAAAAGCCGGCGGGAAGGGGCACCTTGTTCCAGCCCGCCTGCCAGCCGCCCGGCAGGTCCTGGGACGCCACGCAAACCATGGCAGTGGTGTAGATCCGGCAACGGATGGAGTCGGCAGGACCGGCCAGGCGGACATCCAGCAAGCGCGGGTTGGGATTGGGCAGGGCCCAGGCCTCCAAAATCTGTTCCGGCCCGGCCACGGCCGTGGCCATGAAGCCCGCGGTCAGCGTGCCCGAAGGCGAAGCCCCTAGCACCGCCGTAGCCGAAGGCGAAGGCGTGGCGGTGAGTACCGGTGATTCCGTGGGACTTTGGGAAACGGTCCGCGACCCGGTCGGGGTTGCGGTCGCCGAAGGGGAGGCCGTGGCGGAAAAGGAAGGCGTAGCGCTCAGTACCGCCGTAGCCGTAGGCGAAGGCGAAGGTGT
>JAJYGY010000058.1 GCA_021790555.1 bacterium | reverse complement strand
ACCCAGTTTCATACAAGTTTCACTAAATAAAATTTAAACGTTTTTATTGTAATTCAAAAGGTTATTTGTCAGAAAATTTTGCAGAAAAAATTGTATATCTGTAGAAAAAGCTATTGCTATAATCTATAATAATATTAATAATAAAGCACCTAAAAGACTGCCATCATCTGGAAATATTTTTGGAAAAAGTTCGGGCGGGAAATATCCACTGAGTACGGATCGTCAGGGAAAGCTTTTGCCTTTGCTCTCCCGTTTTTTTTCAAATTTCTCCTTGTTTTGGCCATGCCATGAAAACTGGTTTCAAAACCCTGCCTCTGTTGCTTCTCCTCCTGGCGGTTCCCCTTTCCGCGGCCATCTCCTATGACAGCGACGCGAGCACCTGGACCGCGACTCCGGGCGGTACGTCGCTTTCCGAAACCTTCCAGGTCGGTTCCGGATCCAGTCAGGTCCTTTTCGTGCTGGTCCAGGGCGGATGGGCTTATAACTCCAGCGGCGTCACTTTCGGAGGCCAGGCACTCACGTTCTTGAGGGGTGATTCGAACGGGACCAACGGGAACAGCGCCCAGGCCGCGGATTACGTTTATTACCTCCTGAATCCACCCACCGGCAATCAGACCCTCACGGTCAGCTTCAGTTCAGGCGTGTGGAATCCCGTGGTGGTCACGGCCTTTTCCTATTCCGGAGTGGGAAGCATCGGAAACAGCGCCGGCACCAATGCCTCAGTGACTTCCGCCAGCCCAAGCCTCGTCCTGAGCTACACCGCCTCCTCGGCCTCCAGCACCACGCTGATGCTGGGCGCCGCCAACGGCGGGGGGGCCACCCTGACACCCGCCAGCTTTTCGGTCACCTCTTCCACCGATCGCTACACCGTCTCGTCCTCCATCAACAGCAACCCCGGCTACCTGGGAGCCGCGGACTGGGCCATCGGGACCACGGCCCCGCAGAACCTCACCTTTGGCTGGACCGGAGGAAGCTCCAACCCCTACGCCTTGGTGGCCCAGGCCGTGGAGATGCTGCCGGCCGGATCCTCGGGAAGCCCCACGGACACGCCCACCTTCACCCCGACCCCCAGCGCCACGCCCACCTTTGTCGCGGCGACCTGTGGCAGCCCCAGCCTGTGCGGGGACACCTTCGTGCTCAACGGAAGCGCCGCGCTCATCGGTCCCGGCGAGATCCAGCTCACCAGCGCCACCAGCTGGGAGGCGGGCGCGGCCTGGGATCCCAACACCCTGGACCTGACCAAGAACTTCAGCCTGAGTTTCCAGATGTACTTCGGCAGCAACGCTTCAGGCGCCGACGGCATGACCTTCACCCTGCAGGGGGTGGGCACCGGGGCCCTGGGGGGACAGGGAGGCGACCTGGGTATCGACAATCTGGCCAACGGGGGCGCGGTGAACTCCCTGGTCAGCCCGGCGCTTTCGGTGGAGTTCGACACCTACCAGAATTCGGCCGCCAATCCCCCCTCCACCAACGACCCCTCCTACGACCACATCATGGTCGACGAGGACGGCAACGTGGTGCACACGGGAACCTGCGGCACCACGACCTACGGGGGCAGCATCACGACCGCCACGGGGACCTGCCCCGTGCAGGCGAGCGCGTCGGAAACCGACATCAAGGACGGCGCGTGGCACAACGTGGGGATCACCTGGAACGCCAGCACCCACGCGCTGCAGGTGACCTTTGACGGATCGGTCCGCCTGACCTACACCAACAACGTGGTCGCCAACATCTTCGGCGGATCCAACTGCGTTTATCTCGGCTTCACGGGCGGCACCGGAGGGGCCAACAATGACCAGAGGGTTCGGCTGTGCCCGCCTCCCACCGACACGGCCGGCTGCGCCGGCACGATGACCATCGACGGCCAGCTTTCCGAGCCGGCTTGGTCCACGGTCTCGTGGCAGCCCATCGACACCACCATCCTGGGAGGCCCCACCGGCGTGACGGCCCAGATGAAGACCCTGTGGGACCCGGCCAACCTCTACGTGGCCGTGCAGGTGTTCGACACGGGCCTGAACGACAACGGCGGGGGCGCCTGCAACGCCTGGAATTCCAGCACGGTGGAGCTCTTTTTCGACATGTCCAACGACCCTTCCGGGTCGGCCTACGCGGCCGACGACTTCCACTACCTGCTGAGCTACGACAACGCCCTGTTCTGTTCGGCCCAGAGCACCACCGGGGTGCAGCACGCCACCACCACCAGCGGGTCCGGCTACATCGAGGAATGGGCCATCCCCTGGAGTACCCTGGGGGTGACCCCTTCCAACGGCGCCACCTACGGCTTCGACACCGAGGTGGACGTGGCCAGCGCCTCCGGGCGCACCGCCGACCTGGCCTGGGCCGGGGACCAGTACGACTACGAAGAGACGCTTTCCTATGGCAAGCTGACCCTTAATTCCTGCAGCTTCCCCAGCCCCACCCCCACCGCCACGGCGACGCGCACCCCCAGCCTCACCCGCACGCCCACGCCCAGCCTTTCCGCGACGCCTTCGCCCGTGTACAGCCCCACGCCCAGCCCCACCCAGGCCCCTTGTGCGCCTCCCTCGGTGCTGCAGAATTTCTACTGGGTCTTGAACGGATCGGCCAACTCCTTCGCCGCGACCTGGGGCTCGGGATCGGGTTCAGGGACCAACACCTTGCTTCTGATCCGCACCTACTACCAGTATGGCACCACCTATCCGATCACCTCCGTCACCTACGCGGGGGTCGCCCTTACCCAGGCTGCCGGGGCCAACTACACCGCCTACAACAACTACGTGATGCAGACCTGGTGGATGACCAACCCGCCCACCACGGGAACCCTGGCCGTGAACTTCCCCAATTCCCAGTATCCGAACATGACCATCCTGGCCTCCACCTACGGCGGGGTCAACCAGTCCAGCCCCATCGGGGCAGTGGCCAACGCCAGCAACACAGGCTCCACCACCAGCTACACCGCCTCGCTGACCACCCTGGCCTCCAACAGCCTCATCGACGATTTCGTGACACTCTCCACCGGAGGGGGCATCAGCGCCACGGTCACCCACGGTTCCGGCCAGGTGTGGGAGGAGCAGAACCTCGCCGGCGGGGCCCAGCCTGCGTCCTACGAGGACGACCTTGCCGCCGGGGCGGCGGGCCCCTACAACATGACCTATACCTACAGCTACGGCCTGTTTGACACCTATTCCCAG